>CAXUES010000031.1:10388-11600 GCA_964250185.1 uncultured Solirubrobacteraceae bacterium
CGGCGCGCGTGAGCGCGGCGAGCGCCGCGGTCCCGAGCGCGACCAGGACGCACCCCACCGCCGCCCGCGCGCGCGGGTCGCCGCCCAGGCGGGCGCCGATGACCGCGCCGAGCGGCAGCACGCAGACGGCGAGCGCGGCGGCCAGCGGCGACTCGTCCCAGCCCGCCACGAGCAGCAGCACGAGCGCGAAGAGCACCGCGCTGAGCGCGGCGGAGACGAGCGCGAGCGCGGCCTGGGCGCCGCGATCGGGACGAGCCGTCCGCGCGGCGACCGTCGCCCGGCCCACCCGGGGCGCGGCGAGCGCCGCGGGCACGGCGAGCAGCACGACCGGCGCCTGCGCCCAGAAGATCGCCCGCCAGTCGAAGGCCTCCGTCAGCGCGCCGCCGAGCGCAGGGCCCACCGCGGCGCCGAGCACCGCGACGCCGGCCCACAGCCGCGGCCCGCCGGCTCCCGCGCCTGCCTCGCGCAGCAGCGTCGAGCCCGCCACGAGCAGCGCGGCGCCGCCCACGCCCTGGATCCCGCGCGCGACGAGGAGGGGCGCGAGCGCGTCGGCCCGGGCGCAGGCCACGCAGGCCACCGCGAACACCGCCGCGCCGCCCACCGCGAGCGCCACGGCCCCCGTGCGGCGCTGCAGCCGCTCCAGCGGCAGCAGCCCCACGGCCAGCAGGACGGTGTAGACGCCGACGACCGCGGCCACCCCGGCCACCGTGGTGTCGAGGCGCACGAGCAGCTCGGGCAGGGCGAGGACGACCACGGAGGCGTCGGCGAGCGCGAGGCCCGCCGCGACGGCCACCCCGAGGGTCCAGATGCGCATCGCCGCGCAGCTTGGCAGCAGTCCGCGTGCGGACGGCAGGAGCGGCGAAGCGCCAACAGGGGCAGGGGATGGTCGACGTCACGTCAAGTCGGGGGAGAGGAGATGCCGATGAACCGGGACATGAGCAGGCGAGGCACCCGACCCGCGGCGGTCCGCGACCTGCACCTGCGTGCGGGGCGCACGCTGCGGGTGCGCCGGTGGCCCGGCCACGGCCGCACGCTCGTCCTCCTGCACGGGCTCATGGACGACTCCGAGGGCTGGGCGCAGTTCGCCCGCGACACCGACCGCCCGTGCATCGCCATCGACCTGCCGGGCTTCGGCGGCTCGGACCTGCCCACGCGCCCGCGCGTGTCGGCCTACGCCGAGGCCGTCTGCGAGGGCCTGGAGCTGCTGGGCCT
>CAXUES010000031.1:11610-14158 GCA_964250185.1 uncultured Solirubrobacteraceae bacterium
GGCGCCGTGGCCACGGCCGTCGCGGAGCGCTGCGACGCCGTCGTGGCGCTCTGCCTGCTCGCCCCGGCCGGCTTCGGCCGCATCGCCCTCGCCGAGGTCATGTCGGCGCCCGGCGTGCGCCAGGTCGCCTCGCTCGCGCTGCCCATGGCGCTCGTCAACCCGCTCACCGTCACCGCGGGCTACGCGACCTTCGTCGCCCACCACCGCCTGCCCAGCGCCGACCTGCTCGGCCGCCTGGCCCGCCGCGCGCTGTGGTCGGCGCCCGGCGTCACCGCCGCGACGCAGGCCCTGGCCGCCTCCGGGCGCTCGCAGCGCTCCTTCTCCCGGCGCTCGGTCCGCTTCGCCGGCCCGGTCGCCGTCGTGTGGGGCGACCGCGACGCGCTCGTGGACCCGTCCCACGCCGAGGCGCTGCGCCGCGCGCTGCCCCAGGCCCACGTCGAGGTGTGGCCGGGCATGGGCCACCACCCCCAGCGCGAGCGCCCCGCCGAGCTGTCGGCCTTCCTCGAGCGCCACGCCGCGACGGGCCGACGCGCCCGGCCGCGCCCGGTTCGCGTCGCCGCCTGACCCGCGGGTAGGAGCGGCCCATGAGCGGCCACACCCTCGACGAGCTCCCCGACTGGCCCGTCAGCACCGCGAGCGTGCTGACGACGGTCGATGCGGACGGCGCCCCCCACGCGATCCCGGTCTCCACCGCCCGCAGGGCGGGGCCGCAGCGCATCGTCTTCGCCCTCGGGCCGAGCCGCGGCTCCTTCAAGCGCCTGAGCGCCAACGCCCGCGCGGCGATCCTCGTGATGGCCGAGGACCGCGCCTTCACCGCCGAGGGCACCGTGCGCACGATCGCCGAGCCGCTGAACCCCGACGGCCTGGTCAACGGGCTCGAGCTCGTGGTCGAGACGATCTGGGACCACAACGGCCCGACCTTCGCCATGGAGGACGGCGTCCGCTGGCACTGGACCGACGAGGACGCCAAGCAGGGCGACGACAACGCCCACGCCGCGCTGGAGCGCCTGGCCTGACGCCCGCGGCGCTCGTTAGGCTCGCCGATCGTGCGCCTCGCCACCTTCCTGCCCCCCGGTAGCTCGGAGCCCAGGGCGGGCGAGGTCCGCGGCGAGCGGGTCGTCTCGCTCGCCGACGGCGTCACCGTGCTGGACCGCCTCGCCTGGGAGGACCGCCACCCCGCCGACGGCGAGGCGTTCGCGCTGGCCGACGTGACGCTGCTGGCGCCGATCCCGACGCCGCGGGCGATCTTCGGCATCGGCCTCAACTACCGCGCCCACGCCCTCGAGCAGGGCCGCGAGCTGCCCGAGCGGCCGATCGTCTTCCAGAAGCTCCCGTCGAGCTCGACCGGCCCGAACGCGCAGATCACCGTGCCCGCGGTGGTGCAGCGCCTGGACTACGAGGGCGAGCTCGGCGTGGTCATGGGCCCGGACGGCACGGTGGCCGGCTACGCGGTCTGCGACGACCTCTCCGCCCGCGACCTGCAGCGCGCCGAGCCCCAGTGGACGCGGGCCAAGGGCTTCGACCAGGCCTGCCCCTGGAGCCGCGCCAGGACGCCTCCACCTCCGACCTGATCTTCGGCATCGACGCGCTCGTCGCGTTCCTGTCGGAGACGTGCACGCTCGAGGCGGGCGACCTCATCCTCACGGGCACGCCGAGCGGCGTCGGCGAGGCGATGGACCCGTCGGGGCTCCTGATCTCTGGGGACGTCGTCCGGATCGAGATCGAGGGCCTGGGGAGCATCGAGCATGCTGTCCGCTGAGCTGCGCGCCCGCCTGGGCGAGCTCAGCGACCTGTCGGCCATCGGCGCGCTGCTGGCCTGGGACCAGCAGGTGCTCATGCCCGCCGACGGCGCCGAGTCGCGCGGCGAGGTGCTGGCGACCCTCGCGCGGATCGGCCACGAGCGCCAGACCGCCGAGGAGCTCGGCGGCCTGCTCGCCGACGCCGAGCCCGAGGGGGAGGAGGAGGCGGCCATCGTCCGCGTCGCCTCACGCGACCGCGACAAGGCCGTGCGCGTCCCGATCGAGCTCGTCGCCGAGATGGAGCTCGCGGGCGCCGCCGCGCAGGAGCCGTGGCTGCGCGCCCGCCACACCAACGACTTCGCCGCCTTCGCCCCCGCGCTGGAGCGCAACCTCCAGCTGCGCCGCGACCTGGCCTCCTGCTTCCCGGAGGCCGCCCACCCCTACGACGCGCTCATGGACGCCTTCGAGCCCGGGCTGACCACGCCCCGGGTCGAGGAGGTCTTCGGCCGCCTGCGCGACGGCCTGGTGCCCCTCGTGCAGGCGATCGCCGCGGCCGAGGCGCCGCCGCAGCTCCCCGGGCCGTTCACCGTGCAGGCGCAGCGCGCGCTGGGGCAGGACATGGCGCGGTCGATGGGCTGGGACGAGGCGGGCTGGCGCCTGGACGACGCCGTGCACCCCTTCGCCATGGAGGTCGGCCGCGGCGACATCCGCGTGACCTCGCGCTACACCGAGCACGACCTGCAGGGCATCTTCTGCGTGCTGCACGAGATGGGCCACGGGATGTACGAGGCGCAGGTCGCCCCGCACCT
>CAXUES010000031.1:14168-14675 GCA_964250185.1 uncultured Solirubrobacteraceae bacterium
GCTTGAGACGTTGACGATGGCGCCGCCCGACATGTGCAGGAAGGCCTGGCGGGTGAAATATACCGCGCCGAACAGGTCGACCCCGCCCTGGACCGCACGACGCTCGGCACGGGCGTGTCGCTGGGCATCCACGAGTCCCAGAGCCGCCTGTGGGAGAACTGGGTCGGCCGCTCCGAGGGCTTCTGGAGCCACTGGACCCCGCGCCTGCGCGCGGCGTTCGGCCGCGGCGCGCTGGACGACCTCGGCGACCGCGACGTGCTGCGGGCCATCAACCGGGTCGAGCCGACGCTCATCCGCGTGGACGCCGACGAGGTCACCTACTGCCTGCACGTCGTGCTGCGCTTCGAGCTCGAGCGCGCGCTGGTGGAGGGCACGCTCGCGGTGGCCGACCTGCTTCAGCGCGGATGTCATGGCCACGGCAAAGCGCGACCTGAAGGCCGGCGAGGTGCTCGATGGCGAGGGCGGCTTCTGCGTCTGGGGACGGCAGGTTCCGGCCGCGGTCTCGCT
>CAXUES010000032.1:0-4661 GCA_964250185.1 uncultured Solirubrobacteraceae bacterium
CATGGGCGGCACGAGCTTCGACGTGAGCGTCGTGCGCTCCGGGCAGATCAAGTTCACCCGCGAGACGTGGCTCGGGGAGCCGTACACCGGCCACATGACCGGCCTGTCGTCGGTCGACATCAAGAACATCGGCGCCGGCGGGGGCAGCATCGCCTGGATCGACACCGGCGGGCTACTGCGGATCGGGCCGCACAGCGCGGGCGCCGATCCGGGGCCCGCCGCCTACGGCGCCGGCGGCACGGAGCCGACCGTCTCCGATGCCGCCGTGGTCCTCGGCTACCTCGATCCGGACCACTTCCTCGGCGGCCGGCTCAGGCTCGACGCCGCGCGGGCCCGGGAGGCGATCGAGCGCGTGGTCGCCGGACCGCTCGACATGGAGGTCGAGGAGGCCGCCTGGGCGATCCTGACCGTCGCCGGCGAGCAGATGGTCACGGCGATCCGCGACATCACCATCAACGAGGGCCTCGACCCGCGCACCGGCATCCTCGTCGGCGGCGGGGGCGCAGGGGGGATGACGATCGGCCGCATCGCCGAGGCGCTGGGGAGCACGCGGGTCCTGGTCCCCCGGACCGCCGGCGCGCTGTCGGCCTGCGGCGGGCTGCTCTCCGACATCGTCAGCGAGTTCAGCATCAGCCTCCGGGCGGACACCGCGGCGTTCGACTCCGAAGCCGTCAACGCCGGGCTCGCCGGGCTGGAGGAGCAGATGGACGAGCTGTTCGAGCGCCTGGGCACCCCGCAGGAGCTGCGGGCCAAGGAGCTCCTCGTGGAGGCGCGGTACCCCTACCAGGCGTGGGAGCTCGAGGTCCCGCTGGGCTCGAGGCGCTTCACCGGACCGCAGGACATCGACGCGCTCATCGAGGGCTTCCACGCCGTCCACGAGCGCGTCTTCGCCGTCAAGGAGCCCGATCAGCAGGTCGAGTGCATCTCGTGGAAGGCCCGCGCGACCGCCCGGCTGCCGAAGGGCGACGTCCGTCCCGAGGGGCTCGCGTCGCACGTGGGCTCCGCGGTGCGGACCACGGCGCCGGGCTGGTTCGGCACGGGCACCGCGACGGCGACCCCGCGCTACACGGGCGCCGCGCTCACCGTGGACGCCTGCGTCGTCGGGCCCGCGGTCATCGAGGAGCCCACCACCACCGTCGTCGTCCTCCCCGGCTGGGCGGCGACCGTCACGCCGGCGGGCGAGTACCTCATGACCCGGGAGGCCTGACCATGGACCCCAGCGCGCGCGCCACCTTCGACCCGGTCCTGCTGGCCGTGCTCTCCAACCGGTTCGAGAGCGTCGTCCGCGAGATGACCAACACGCTGCTGCGGTCGGGCCGCTCGGCCGTGCTCAACACGGCGCGTGACTTCTCGTGCTCGTTGATCACCGCCGACAACGAGCTGCTCGCGTCGGCGGAGGGGCTGCCGGTCCACGTGATCGGCACGGAGCTCCTCGCGGCGGCGATGACCGAGCTGCACCCCGATCTCGCCGAGGGCGACGCGTTCCTGCACAACGACCCCTACCTCGGCAACACCCACCCGGCCGACCACGCGATCCTCGTCCCGGTCTTCCACGAGGGCGAGCACGTCTTCACCGCGTGCGCGAAGGCCCACCAGGCCGACTGCGGCAACGCCCTGCCGACCACCTACATGCCGGGG
Source organism: uncultured Solirubrobacteraceae bacterium (assembly GCA_964250185.1). Classification (GTDB taxonomy): domain Bacteria; phylum Actinomycetota; class Thermoleophilia; order Solirubrobacterales; family Solirubrobacteraceae; genus Paraconexibacter. The sequence goes on from CAXUES010000032.1 coordinate 1,639, forward strand.
GCGCGCGACATCTACGAGGAGGGCGCGCTCATCTTCCCCTGCGTCCGGGTGCAGCGCGACCGGGAGGACGTCCAGGACATCATCCGCATGTGCCGGCGCCGGATCCGCGTGCCGGATCAGTGGTACGGCGACTACCTGGCCACCCTGGGGGCCGCGCGCATCGCGGAGCGACGGCTCGGCGAGCTCTGCGTCGAGCACGGCGTGGCGACCGTGCGCGCGTTCGTCGAGGAGTGGTTCGACTACAGCGAGCGGCGCATGACCGAGGCGATCGGCCGGCTGCCCGCCGGCCGGCTCATCGGCGCGGCCACCCACGACCCCTACCCGGGGATACCCGACGGGGTGCCGCTGCAGGTGGCCGTCTCGATCGACCCGGACGAGGCCACGATCACGCTGGACCTGCGCGACAACCCGGACAACTACCCCGGCGGCCTGAACGAGTCGACGGCGTGCGCGACCAACAACGTGATCACCGGGGTCTTCAACTCGATCGATCCGGACATCCCGCACAACGCGGGCAGCTTCCGCCGCATCCAGGTGCTCCTCCGGGACGGCTGCATCGCCGGCAACCCGCGCTTCCCGCACTCGTGCTCGATGGCCACGACGAACATCGCCGACCGGCTCGTCTGCATGACCCAGGCCGCGTTCGCCGAGCTCGGCGAGGGCTTCGGGCTGGCCGAGGGGGCGCTCGGGATGGGGATCTCCTACGCGGTGATCTCCGGGACCGACGCGCGCTACGGCGACGCCCCCTACGTCAACCAGGTCTTCCTCGGCAGCTCGGGCGGCCCGGGAGGCCCGCAGGCCGACGGGTGGCCGACCTACTACCTGCCGGTCGCCGCCTCGCTGATGTACCACGACAGCACGGAGATCGACGAGCAGAAGTACCCCATCCACGTCTTCGAGAAGCGGCTCATCCCCGACTCCGAGGGCGCCGGACGCCACCGGGGCGCGCTGGGCTCGCACGTCTCCTACGGGCCCAAGGGGGACCCGATGGTGCTCGCCTACACCTTCGAGGGGCACGTGCATCCGGCGCGCGGCGTCCGCGGGGGCCACGCCGGGGCGCCATCGGACGGGTGGAAGGTCGGCGCCGGCGGCGAGCACGTCGAGGTCCCGATGGCCGCCACGCTGGAGCTCGTCCCGGGCGAGCGCGTCGTCTCCAGGACCGGCGGGGGCGGTGGCTACGGCGATCCGCTGGATCGCGAGCCCGCCCGGGTGCTCGCCGACGTGCTCGAGGGCTGGGTGTCCCCCGCCCGGGCCCTCGACGTCTACGGCGTCGTGCTCGCCCCGGCGGTCGGGGCCGCGGACGCCGGCGTGGACGAGGCGGCGACCCGCTCGGAGCGCTGCCGGCGCCGGGGCGCCGCGACCTAGGCGGCCTGCGTCTCCGACCCGTCGGCGGCGGCCGGCGCCACGGCGTCCACCGGCGCCGTCGCCGCCTCGGCGGCCGCGTCGGCCTCCGGCGGCTTGGCGCCCTCCTTGGCCCACGGCTCGTCGAACTCCGTGCGCCAGCGGCCCTCCTCGTTCTGCTCGAGCGCCAGGCGCGAGCGGAAGGAGCGCCCCGAGCGGCCCTTGAAGCCCGTGACGGGCCGCTCCGTGCGGCCGTGGGCGATGAGCTCGCGGGCGATGGCCGGCGGCAGCTGCTTGCCCGCCTTGCCCTTCCAGATGACGAAGCCGCAGCCCGGGTCCTCGCGCGACCAGCACGAGTAGCCCTTGCGGTTCTCGGTGATGTCGTGCCCGCAGACGGGGCACGGGCCGAGGTGCGCGCGCGGGATGCGCACGTCCTTGAGCTTGGCGTCGAGCTCGCCCACCGTGGAGCCGGCGAACTCCGCGATGTCGCTCATGAAGTGCTTGCGGGTGTCCTCGCCCGTCTCGATCTTCCCCAGGCGCGCCTCCCAGTCGCCCGTGAGCGCCGGGGAGGTCAGGGGGTGGTCGCCGAGCAGGCGGATGACGTTCAGGCCCTTCTCGGTGGCCACGAGCGAGCGGCCGTCGCGCTCGATGTAGCCCACGTCGATGAGCCGCTCGATGATCGCCGCGCGGGTGGCCGGCGTGCCGATGCCGGCCTCCTTCATCGCCTCGCGGGCCTCGTCGTCCTCCACGAGCTTGCCCGCGGTCTCCATCGCGCCGAGCAGCGAGGCGTCGGAGTAGCGCCGGGGCGGCTTGGTCTCCTTCTCCGCGGCGTCGACCGCGAGCGTCTCCACCGCCTCCCCCTGCTCGAGCTTGGGGAGCGTCTGGTCGCGGCCCTCGTCCTCCTCGGCGGCGGTCTTGTCGCCCTCCGGGAGCTCGCCGTAGACCCCGCGCCAGCCCGGCACGACGAGCACCCGGCCGCGCGTGCGGAAGATGTGCTCCATCACCGTGGTCTCGATGCGGGTGTTCTCGAACTGCGCCTCGGGGTGGAAGACGGCGAGGAAGCGCCGGGTGACCATGTCGTAGATGCGACGGTCGTCGTCGGACATCTTCTCGAGGTCGTGCTGCGCGTTCGTCGGGATGATCGCGTGGTGGTCGCCGACCTTCTCGTCGTCCACGACGCGCCGCAGCGGCAGCAGGTCCAGGCCCTGGACGTACTGCGCGGCGGCCGCGTACTCCGGGCGCTGGCCGACCTTCCCGGCGATCTCCTTGAGCTCGCCGACGATGTCGCTGGTCAGGTACCGGGAGCTCGTCCGGGGGTACGTCAGCGCCTTGTGCTCCTCGTAGCAGCGCTGGGCGGCGCCCAGCGTGCGGCGGGCGGAGAAGCCGAAGCGCGTGTTGGCCTCGCGCTGCAGCGAGGTCAGGTCGTAGAGCAGCGGCGCGATCTCGGTGCGCTTGCGCTTCTCCAGCTTGGTGATCGTCCCCTCGTTGCCGCGGACGGCGGCGACGACCGCGTCGGCCTCGGCGGCGGTGGCCAGGCGGGGCTGCGCGCCGGCGTGGTAGCGGCCCTCGTAGGCCCGTGAGCCGGGCGCCTCGAAGCGCGCGTCGACGAGCCAGTAGGGCTCGGGGACGAACGCGCGGATCTCCTCCTCGCGCCGGGTGATGATGGCCAGCGTCGGCGTCTG
>CAXUES010000032.1:4671-14630 GCA_964250185.1 uncultured Solirubrobacteraceae bacterium
GCGTCTGCACGCGTCCCAGGGACACGGCGCCGTCGAAGCTCGAGCGCAGGCGGATCGTCGCCGCGCGCGTGGCGTTCATCCCGACGATCCAGTCCGCCTCGGAACGCGACCGGGCCGCCTGCTCCAGCGAGGCGAACTCCTCGCCGTCGCGCAGCTTGCCGAGCGCGTCGCGCATCGCGTCGTTGGTCATCGAGCTCAGCCACAGCCGCTTGACGGGCTTCTTGGCCTTGGCCTGCTCGAAGAGGTAGGCGAAGATGAGCTCGCCCTCGCGGCCGGCGTCGCAGGCGTTGACGACCTCGTCGACGTCGTCGCGCTTGAGCAGCTGGCGCACGACGGTCATCTGCTTCTGGGAGCGCTCGTCGCGCACCACGAGCTGGAACTTCTTGGGGACGATGGGCAGGTCGGCCATCCGCCACTTCTTGAACTTCTCGTCGTAGGCCTCGGGATCGGCGAGCTGGACGAGGTGGCCGACGGCCCAGGAGATGATGTGCTCCGGTCCCTCCAGGGCACGCTCGGTCTTGTCGCCGGCGCCCGTCTGCTTCTTGAACGGCCCTGGGAGGACCCGCGCGAGGTCCTTCCCGACGGACGGCTTCTCGGCGATGACGAGCGTCTTCCCCATGGGCGGCGGAGCGTAGCGGTGATGCCGACCCCGCCCGCCCCTCAATCCGCGCAGGGACCCGAGGCGACCTCCTCCCCGTCGGCCGCCTGCGCGAGCGCCGCGCGCACGCGCGCGTTGGGCACCCCGTAGCCCGTCCGCGGGCCGCCGCCGCGGGCCGTGGCGAAGACCGTCGCCACGACGCGGCCGTCCGCGTCGACGACCGGACCGCCGGAGTTCCCCGGGCGCACGCGTCCGCGGAACGTGGTGATCGTCCGGCGCAGCGGCCCCTTGCCGTAGGCGTCCTGGGAGAGCACCGAGCGGGTCGCGGCGAGGCGCGCGGCGCGCACGTCGTAGGGGCCGTTGCCGGGGAAGCCGAGGATCGCCGCCTCGATCCCGCGGTCGGGGTCGCGGACGAGCTGGAGCGAGCGCGCGCCCTGCAGCTGGTCGACGCCGAGCACCGCGACGTCGTTGGTGCGGTCGAAGGCGAGCACGCGGGCGTGCAGGCGGGCGCCGTCGCCCTCGAGCTGGACCACCGTGTCGACCTGCCCCGCGACGACGTGCGCGTTGGTGACCACGAGCCCGGGCCCCGCCACCCAGCCCGAGCCCTCCAGCCCCAGGCCACAGGCCGTGCCGGTGACCCGCACCACGCTGCGGGCCGCCAGGCGGACCTCCGGATCGCGGGCGATCGCCGCGCGCGGGGCGCCGACCCCCGCGGTGGGCCCATCCAGCGCGGGGAACGGGTCGATCCGGGCCAGCGCGTTGAGCAGCGGCCCCGAGGGCGGCAGCGCGTCGTTGAGGCGCGAGAGGATGGCCGAGCGCTGGACGTCGCCGCGCAGCGTCTCGCTCGAGGGGTTCTGCAGCACCACCGCCCCCGCGATCCAGGCCAGCCCGAGGCCGATCGCGCCGCACAGCACCGCGCCGAGGAGCCCGTCCACCGCGGCGAGGCCGGGGAGGTGGCGCAGCCCGCGCCGCAGCCGGCCGCCGATCCCCTCCAGGCCCGTGGCCAGCAGCAGCCCGCCGACCAGCGCGCCGATGAGCGCGAGCAGCGGGGCGTAGGGCGAGGAGCTCCCGTCGGGCAGCACGAGCGGCGCCAACCGCGTCCCGAGCAGCGCTCCGCCGGCGAAGCCGATGAGCGAGAGGACGCCGAGCACGAAGCCCTGGCGCCAGCCCACGAGCGCGAGGACGGCGACGAAGGCGACGATGATGAGGTCGACCGTCTCCACGCGGAAGCCGAGCATAGGTGCCGGGCGGCCCGCTGCGACCGGGCGGGCAGGCGCGCCGGGCCGCCTCCGCCGCGGGTACGATCGCCCGGGGTGGCGTCATCGGGGAGATCAGGGGGACAGGGAGGTCCCGGGCGCCGGCCGTCCTTCTACGACGACCAGGCCCCGCCCGCGCGTGCGCGCGGCACCGCCGCCCGGAGCCGCCCGCCGGCCTGGCGGCGCCGCCTGCTGCCGGCCTCGGCGGCCGTGGTGGTCGGCGCGGGCGCGATCTGGGGCGTGGCGTCGCTGGTGGGCGGCGAGCCCGCCGAGCGCCGCATCGCCACGACGTTCGTCGGCGCCTGGGTGCGCGGCGACGCGGCCACCATGCACGCCCAGCTCACGCACGCCGCGCAGGAGCGCGTGCCGCTCGCCGCCTTCGAGCGCGCCTACGCACGCGCCCGCGCGACCTCCACCCTGACCGGGCTGCGGGCGGGGAAGGCCACGGGCCCCGACGACGACGGCGCCGTCCGCGTGCCGATCGTGGCCGACACCCGGACCTTCGGCCCCATCCGCGCGGCGCTCGTGCTGCGCTTCACCGGGGAGGGCGACGGCCGGGGCGTCGACTGGAGCCCCTCGCTGACCTTCCCGGGCGTCCGCCGCGGCGAGGCGCTCACGCGCGAGCTGCGCCTCCCCGCCCGCGCCGACCTCCTGGCCCGGGACGGCACGCCGCTGGCCCACGGGCCGCAGCGCACGCCGGATCCCTCGCTGGCCGACGTCGCCGCGGAGACCGTCGGCCAGGTCGGTCCCGTCCCGGCCGACCGCCGCACGGAGCTCGCCGCGGCGGGCGTCCCGGGCGACGGCCAGGTCGGGCTCACGGGCCTGGAGCGCGCGCTGGACCCCGAGCTGCGCGGCACGCCCGGCGGGACGCTGCGCGCGGGCGACCGCGTCCTGGCCTCCACCACCGCGCGGCCCGCCGCCGATGTGCGCACGTCGATCGCACCCGCGGTCGTGCGCGCGGCGGCCACCGCCCTGGCCGGCCGGCTCGGCGGGGTCAGCGTCATCGACCCGCGCAGCGGCGAGGTGCTCGGCTTCTCGGGGATCGCCTTCTCGGGCCTGCAGCCCCCGGGCTCGACCTTCAAGATCCTCACGCTGACCGCCGCGCTGGAGCGCGGCGTGGCCACCACCCGGTCGACCTACCCCGCGCAGACCGCGGCCACGATCGAGGGCGTCGACCTGCAGAACGCCAACGGGGAGTCCTGCGGCGGCACGCTGGCGCAGTCCTTCGCCGAGTCGTGCAACTCGGTCTTCGCGCCGCTCGGGGCGGAGGTCGGGGCCAAGGAGCTCGTGGACGTCGCGGAGCGCTTCGGCTTCAACGCCCCGCCGGGCATCCCCGGCGCCGCGACCTCGACGATCCCGGCGGCCGGGGAGATCGGCGGCGACCTGGCGGTGGGCTCCTCGGCCATCGGCCAGGGACGGGTGCAGGCCACGTCGCTGCAGATGGCGTGGGTCGCCGCGACCATCGCCGAGGCCGGCCGGCGCCCCGCGCTCACCCTGCGTGTCGCGCCCGCGGGCCCCTCGGGGCCGCGCCGCGCCCGCACGACGAAGGCGACGTCGGCCGGGGTCGCCGCCACCGTCGAGCAGCTCATGCAGGACGTCGTGACGGAGGGGACCGGCACCGCCGCCGCCATCCCCGGCATCCGCGTGGCGGGCAAGACCGGGACGGCCGAGCTGCGCACGACGCAGCCCTGCACCCCCGAGGAGGCCGCCGCGACGCCGGACGACTGCGCGGATCGCGCGGGCGACGCGACCGACACCGACGCGTGGTTCAGCGCCTTCGCCCCGTCGGGCAGGGGCGCGGTGCCCCGCGTCGCGGTGGGGGTCCTGCTCGTCGGCGCGGGCGCGGGCGGCGCGACCGCCGCGCCCGTGGCCAAGGACGTCCTGACCGCCGCGCTCAAGCGCTAGCGGCCGGGCGGCCGGGACCTCCTCCTAGACGTCGAGGACGACCGTGCCCTCGCGGGGGGTCTCCGCGCCCGGCGCTGCGACGTGCAGCTCGAGCGGGCGGTTCTCCAGCGAGGCCTTCGGGATCTTGAAGAGCAGCAGCGACCCCTGCGTCGGGCCGAAGCGGGCGACCGAGTCCTGGTCGGGCAGGTCGCCCTTCGGGGCAAGCGTCGTCGAGGCGTAGGACAGGATGTTGTCGACCGGGATCGGGAAGTACTCGTCGCCCTGCGTGTCGACGATCTTGAAGCCGGTGTCGTCGGCGGAGCGCGCGGGGCGCTTCTCGACGTTGCGGGCACGGACGAAGACGGCGAACCAGGTGGCGTCGGTGGGCAGCGCCGCCTGCGAGGCGGGGATGCCCTTGAAGTAGTCGCGGTCCTCGACGGCGCGCGGGTTCAGCGGCCGGGACACCTGCACCTGGTAGCGCAGGCCACCCACGTTGAAGTAGACGCCCTCGCTCTCGGCGTGGGAGGTGGCCTCCTCGTTGCCGCAGGCGGAGAGGCCCCCGACGCAGGCGGAGGCGGCGAGCAGGACAGCGAGGGTTCGGCGCATGCGGGCGGGCATGCTACTCGGAGACCGCGACGTCGGCGGCCAGCGCGGAGGCCCCCGTCGCGGGCTTGCGGGGACCGCCGGCGATCGTGGCGCGCTCGCCCCGGCCCTTGCCCTCCTCCAGGACGCCCTCCAGGCGCTTGAGGGAGCGCTTCCAGCGGCTCTTGAAGAACCCCTTGCGGTCGAAGAGGCGGTCCGTCGGGAGCTTGGTCTCCCCCTCGAACTGCAGCGAGACGCGCGTGGCGCGGCTCTCCGTCGGCTCGAGCTCGATCGTCGTCAGGTAGCGGATCCGGTTGAACTTGCCGCCGCGGCCCGCGAGCACGACGCGCTTGCGCGGATCGGCCTCCATCACCGTGAGGTCCATCCACGGGTAGCGCTGGGCGCGCTGCCTGACCGCGAAGCGCAGCCCGGCGCCGCGGCCGACGGTGTCCTCGCGCGTGAGGTGCCACTTCTCCCCCACGGGACCGGCCCACTCGGGCAGGTTGGCCACGTCGACCAGGTAGTCGTAGATCTCCTGCGGGGAGCGGTCGATCTCGACGGAGCTGCGTACCGGGTCCACGGGGCTGATCGTACCCGCGGTGCCCGTCGTCAGGCGGTCAGGCGGCCAGGCGGGAGCGCAGCCGCACGGTGCAGCCGCCCTCGTGGTGGGCCACGCGCTCGGAGGTCTCGGGAGAGCCGTGGCGCTCGGCCCGGCAGAGCGTGCAGACCACGAGGCCGCGCGGGTAGCGGTGGACCTCCTCGCCGACCAGCGGCGTGCGCCCGCACTCCGCGCAGGCGTGACGGCCGGCCGTGAGCTCGTCGAGCCCGCGCGTGAGCAGGTGGCGCTCCAGGTCGCGCTCCCCGATCCCCTTCAGCGATCGCAGCATGGGTGCCCTCTTCGGCACCCCGGGGAGCGCTCCTCCCCGGCGCACGCGGCCGCCCAGGACTAGCCGCCCGGTTCATGGGGCATCATGTGGACGCCGCGGTGCGACCCCGCGTCGCACCACCCACCCCTGAGGTCGCTGAAGAGGAGGCCACGTGGAACCGCTTGAGTCAGGCACGCTCGCCGGAGCCGGGTCCTTCCGCTGCGAGGACTGCGGCTACGTCGTGACCACCCAGATCGCCCAGGACCTCCCGGCCTGCGCCAACTGCGGCGGGGAGCGCTTCTCGCGCGCGTCGTTGCAGCTCACAGGGTCCATCCCGGTCGTCAAGCCCGAGGAGCCGCGCGCCGACGAGGGCCTGCTCGCCGTGGGCCACCGCCTCGCCGACGGCGCACCGGGCCAGTACCTCGCCTTCGACGACCAGGGCGAGGTCCGCCTGGTCCCCGTGACCCGCGAGTGGACCCGCGTGGGCCGCTCCCTCGCCGCCGACGTGCGCTTCGACGACGCGACGGTCTCGCGCCGCCACGCGCTGCTCGTGCGCGCGCCCGACGGCGTCCGCGTCCTCGACGACCGCTCGCTGAACGGCATCTCGGTCAACGGCGACCGCGTCGAGTGGCACGTGCTGCGCGACGGCGACGAGCTCACCGTGGGCCGCCACACGCTGGTGTTCGTCGACGTGCCCGGCGTGCGCGAGGCCGACGGCGCGACCCCGGCGGCGCCGCCGACCACCGCGGGCTGAGCGCCGCCGGAAGGAGCCGTCCGGGCGCCTGACCGCTCGGTGGTCCGCCCGGCGTGCGAGGATCCGGCGCGCCATGGCCACGACGATCGCAGTGCTCTCCCAGAAGGGGGGCACCGGCAAGACGACCGCGGTGCGGTCCCTCACCGACGTCCTGCGGCTCGCCGGGCTGCGGGTCCTCGCCGTGGACCTCGACCCGCAGGGCAACCTGTCGGACTACTTCGACGCCGACCCGGACGTGTCGCCGACCGTCGGCGACGTGCTCACCGGCCGGGCCAAGCCGAAGGAGGCCATCCACGACGACCTCATGCCGGCGAACCTCTCCCTGGCGGAGGCCGAGCTCTACCTGGCCGGGAAGATGGGCCGCGAGCTCACCCTGCGCAAGGCGATCCGCAAGGTCTCCGAGCCCTACGACGTCGTGCTCATCGACTGCCCGCCCGCGCTCGGCCTGCTCACGGTCAACGCGCTGGTGGCCGCGGACGCCGCGCTGCTGAGCTCCGAGGCGCAGTACTTCGCCATGCAGGGCGTGGAGCAGGCGCTGGAGGTCATCGAGCTGGCCCGGGACGGCCTGAACCCCGACCTGGAGTGGCTCGGGGTGTTCCTGAACATCGCCGACATGCGCACGACCCACTCGCGCCAGGCCTTCGAGGACCTGCGCCGCCAGTACGGCGACAAGGTGCTCACCCAGACGATCCGCTCGTCGATCGCCTACGCGGCGTCGGCGGAGCGGGCGGTCTCGATCCTCGAGCACCGGCCCGACCTCGCGGAGGACTACCTCCGGCTCGGCGACGAGCTGCTCGGGCGCCTCGGGCTGGGTGAGGCGCGGAAGGTGCTCGCGCCACACGTGCCCGCTCCGGCCCCCGCCGCGTGAGGCGGGCCGCGGGCGCCGCGGCCCTGGCCGGCGCGGCCCTGGCGGCCGCCGGCGGGGTGACCGCGGTGGCCACCGCGGAGCGCCCGGCAGACGGCGCTGGGCCGCTGGCGCCGCTCGCTCCCGTCTCCTCCGCCTCGCGCGTGGCGCTGCTCTCGAGCCTCGCGCTCGGCCTGGACGGCCGCGCGGAGTCCGCCCGCGACGCCCGCATCGCCGCGGGCTACGCCGCGGTGGTGCCCCGCCGGCGGATCGTGGCCCGCGCCTCCCCGGCGGGCGCTCCCGTCGCCCGCGTCGCGCCGCGCCGGGCGTCGGGCGGACCGCTGGTGCTGGCCGTGGGGGGACGCCACGGGCGCTGGGTGGGCGTGCGGCTGCCCGAGCGTCCCAACGCGCGGCTGGCCTGGGTCCCCGCGGGCGACGTCCGCTGGCGCGCGCTGCGCACCCGCGTGGAGGTCGACCTCTCGGAGCGCGAGCTCGTCGTGCGCCACGACGGGCGCGTGGTCCTGCGCACCGACGTGGCCGTCGGGCGGGCCACCAACCCGACGCCGGCGGGCCGCTACGGCGTCGCCGACCACGTCCGCCTCGAGCCGGGCCCGTCCAACCCCTACGGCGCCGGCGCCCTGCCGCTGACCGGCCACCAGACGCGGCTGCCCGCGGGCTGGCCGGGCGGCGACCGCCTGGCCATCCACGGCGCCACCGACGAGGGCACGGTCGGCGCGCTGCATGCGGCTGCGCTCGGGCCCGCTGCGCCGCCTGCTGCGCGGGGTGCCGCTCGGCGCCACGGTGCTCGTCACGGCGTGACGCGGACGTGAACGCGGCTGGCGTTCGTCCGACGGGTCGGGGAGGGTCCCACGCTCAGCGGGCGCTCAGGACGGCGCCACCCACCCCCAGGGAGACCCACATGCGACGCACCCTCCTCGTCGTGGCCCTCGTGCTCGCCGGCCTGCTGGCCGGCCCCGCCCTCACGAGCGCCGCCACCCCCACGACCAAGGCCGCCGCCACGGCGAAGGCCGCCAAGGCCCGCGCGAAGGCCAAGGCCGCGCAGATCAAGCCCGGCGCCATCACCGCCGCCCAACGCCGCACCTGCAACAAGAAGCGCACCGCCAAGGCCCGGGCGGCCTGCCGCCGCGCCGCGGCCAGGCGCAACGCCCGCCGCGGGCCCAAGGGCGCCCCCGGCAAGCCCGGGATCCCGGGTGCCCCCGGCGCTCCCGGAGCGCCCGGCACGCCGCCCACCCCGGCCCCGGCCGACGAGCAGCTGCGCGTCCTGGCCATCAACGACCTCCACGGCAACATCGAGCCCCCCACCGGCTCCAGCGCCGCGGTCCCGAGCGGTCCGAACGGCGCCACGACCGTCGCGGGCGGCTCGGCCTACCTCGCCACGCACCTCGACATGCTGCGCCAGGGCCAGGCCCACACGGCGTTCGTCGGCTCGGGCGACCTCATCGGCGCGAGCCCGCTGACCAGCGGCCTGTTCCATGACGAGCCGACCATCGAGTCGCTCAACGCGATGGGGATGGCCTACGCCGGCGTGGGCAACCACGAGTTCGACGAGGGCGCCGCCGAGCTCACCCGCATGCAGTTCGGCGGCTGCCACCCCGTCGACGGCTGCCAGGACGGCACGCCGTTCCTCGGCGCGGACTTCCAGTACCTCGCGGCCAACGTCCGCCTGGCCGGGACGTCGGACACGCTCCTGCCGCCCTACCGCATCCAGCGCGTCGGGCGGATCCCCGTCGCCTACATCGGCCTGACGCTCAAGGGGACGCCGGACGTGGTCACCCCCGAGGGCGTCGCCGGCCTGCAGTTCGACGACGAGGCCCGCACGGTCAACCGGCTCTCCGAGCGCCTGCACGACGAGCTCGGCGTCAACGCCTTCGTGGTGCTCATCCACCAGGGCGGCCAGCAGAACCCGCCCTACGCCAAGGGCTACCAGGACCCCAACGGCTGCGAGAACCTGAGTGGGGACATCCTCCCCGTGGTCGACGCGCTCGACGACCGCATCGACGTGGTCGCCAGCGCCCACACCCACCAGGCCTACAACTGCGTGCGCGACGGCAAGCTGCTGACGAGCTCGTCCTCCTTCGGGCGGCTCATCACCTCGATCGACCTCACGCTGGACGGCACGACCGAGGACGTCAAGGCAGCCAGGGCGACCAACGTCGTGGTCTCCCGCGACGTCGCGCCCGATCCCGCCCAGCAGGCGCTCGTCGCCCGCTACCAGGCGCTGGCCCAGCCGATCGCCAACCGCGTCATCGGGCGGGTCACCGCGCCGGTCGTGCGGGCGACGAACCCGGCGGGCGAGTCCCCGCTGGGCGACCTGATCGCCGACGGCCAGCTCGCCGCGACCCAGGCCGCCAACCAGCGGTCCGTCGTCGCGTTCATGAACCCGGGCGGCATCCGCGCCGACCTGCCGTTCAACGCGCCCACCGGCGACGTGACCTACGACGACGCCTACACGGTGCAGCCCTTCGCCAACACGCTGGTGGTCAAGACGCTCACCGGCCGGCAGCTCAAGGACCTGCTCGAGCAGCAGTTCGACAACCCGACCGTGGGCGCCACGCGGGTGCTGCAGGTGTCCGACGGGTTCACGTACTCCTACGACCTGAGCCGCCCGGCGGGCGCACGGGTGGACCAGGGCTCGATCCGGATCGACGGGACCCCGGTGGACCCGGCGGCGGGCTACCGGGTGACGATGAACTCGTTCCTGGCCACGGGCGGCGACGGGTTCACCGTGTTCGGCCAGGGCACCGACCAGGTCGGCGGCGCGGTCGACATCGACGCGTTCGCCGGCTTCCTGCAGGCCGCCGGCCCGCTCGTGCCCAGCCCGGCCACGCGCATCACGCGCACGGACGGCACGGCGGCATCGCGGGCCGCCCACCGGGCCGCGGACGACGCGCTCCCCGCCCACCAGGGCGACGCGCCGGGGTCGGACGGGGACTGAGGCAGGATCGGAGGAGGCGGGGGTGCCGGGCGCTAGAGCTCGGTCACCCTCGCCCCCATCGGCTCGAAGGGCGCGCGCATGACCTGCGCCCACCCGTCGGCCCGCTCGCGCAGGCGCTCCATGACCGCGCCCGTGCTCTCGTAGTGGCACCACACCAGGACCGTCGGGCCGGCGCCCGAGATCGTCGCGCCGAGCGCGCCGAGCGAGGCGGCCCGCTCG
>CAXUES010000033.1:0-6427 GCA_964250185.1 uncultured Solirubrobacteraceae bacterium
GCACCGACCTCCCCACCGCTGTGGCCGTGGGCTACGTCGGCGAGGGCGCGGACGGCGCCTGGGTGCTGCGCCCCCGCGACGCGGGCGCGCGGCGCCTGCCCGTCGTCCTCTTCGCCCACGGCTGGTTCGCCACGAACCCCGCGCTGTACCGCGGCTGGGTCACCCACCTCGTCGCGGCCGGCAACGAGGTCATCTACCCGACCTACCAGTCGCCGCCCTACGCCTCGCCGGGCACCGCGCTGCGGGGGCTCACCGCGGGGATGCGCAGCGCGCTGGCCGACCGTGACGCGCCCGTCGACGCCTCGACGCTCGTGGCCGTCGGGCACTCCGCGGGCGGCGCGCTCATCGCCGACTACGCCGCGCGGGCCGCCGGCGAGGGGCTGCCCGCACCCCGCGGCCTGGTCGCGGCCTACCCCGGGCGGATGCTGCCCCGGCTGCCCGGCCTGCGCATCCCGGAGGTCGACCCGGCGGGCATCGCGGCGCGCACGCGGATCCTCGCCCTCGGCGGCGCGGACGACACCACGGTCGGCACGGCACCCGCCCGCCACCTGGTGGCGCGGGCCACCCGCGTGCCCGCCGCGCGCAAGGCCTTCGTCCTCGTCACCGATCGGGACGTCGACGACCACCTCGGCCCCCAGCGCGACAGCGCCGACTCGCGACGCACGTTCTGGGCGCCGGCCGACGAGCTGATCAGGCGGGCACGCGGATGAGCGGGTCGCGCCCACCCCACGTGCCCTGCGCGCCGTAGGGCCGGAAGCGCGCGAAGAGCTCCTCGGAGTACCAGCCCTCCTCGCGGGTGCGGCGCAGCACCTCGCGGTGGGCGGGCCGGCCGTAGGCGTAGGTGCGCACCGAGGACCAGTCGTCCCACAGCGAGAAGGTCGCCTGGCGGGCGAGGGGGAGCTCCCCCACGCCGACGCTGGCCAGCACGCCGGGCTGCTCGCCGAGATCCAGCGCCGGGGGCGCGATGGCGCCGTAGAAGGCGCGCAGCGAGCGGAGCCTGATCGCCGCCCGGGTGAGGATCGCCACGGGGCCCTCGGGATCGCCGCTCGGCGTCACGTCCGCGCCGAACGGGCGCACGCCGCCCCAGCTGCCGTGGGCGCGCAGCGGCTCCAGGCGCACGTGGTACTGCTCGCGGGCGAGCCGGTCCCAGCGCCCGGCGACATCGGAGCCCGCCAGGAACGCCTCGAGCGACGCCTCGTCCTCCCAGACCGCGAAGAGCCCCCAGCGCCGCAGGTCGGCCGAGAGCGTCATCGTCTCCCCCCGGCCCGTGCCCAGCAGCTTCCAGAAGCGCAGGCCGGGCATGCTGGCCAGGGCGGGACGGTCCAGGCCCATGCGCGACAGGCCCTCCGGGGCGGTGGCGCGCGAGTAGCGGATGAGGTGGAAGGAGGCGAGCATCGGTGGAGTGGGTCCTGACCATCATGGTGGGCTACGTGCTCGGGTCCGTGCCCGTGTCGCTGCTCGTGGCGCGCTCGCACGGGGTCGACCTGCGCCGGACCGCCGACGGGAACCCCGGCGCGTGGAACGCGCTGGAGCAGCTCGGGTGGCGCCGCGCGCTCCCGGCGTTCCTCGGCGATGCGCTCAAGGGCGCCCTGGGGGCGGGGGTCGGCTACGCGCTGAGCAGCGACGCGTACGTCGCCTACGCGGGCGCCGCGGGGGCGATGCTCGGCCACGCCTTCCCGCTCTTCGCCCGACTGCGGGGCGGGAAGTCGATCATGACCTTCGCGGGCGGGATGTTCGTCGTCGCGCCGCTCGCCGCCGTTCTCGCGCTGGCCGTCTGCGTGCTCGTCTCGCTCGCCCGGCGCTCGTTCGCGGTCGGCGCGCGCGCCGCGGTCTTCGGCGTCGTGCCGCTCCAGCTCGCCACGGATCCCGTCGAGCACGTCGCCGCCACCGGCGTGCTCATGACGCTCATCGGGGCGCTGTTCGGCCTGCGGGCGCTGCAGGCGCGTAGGTCCGCCCGCGCCACGTCCGCGCGGGCCGCAGCACCGCCCAGGTGAGCCGGGCGACCACGGGCAGATCGGCCAGCGGCGCGGCCCAGAACGCCGCCCCGCGCGGCGCGTAGGTCCGCCGCAGCGCGGTGTGGAGCAGCAGCCGGATCGCCAGGAGCCCCGCGTCGACCCCCGTGCCGCGCCCGCTCAGCAGCCGCGGCAGCGGGAGCGCCTGGGTCGCCCAGAGCACGATGAGGTCCAGCGCGGTCCACGTCGGCGTGGTCGCGTCGGTGGCCATGAGCGAGCGACCCCAGCCCTCCCACGTCTCGCGCGCGGTCTCGTACATGCGCACGTCGAGCAGGTCGGCGGCGTCGACCGTGCGCACCTCCCAGTGGCGGCGGCGCAGCGCGCGGGCCAGCGCGACGTCGTCGGTCATGTGCGCCGCGGCCAGGGCGAAGCCGCCGTCGGCCAGCAGCGGCGCGCGCCGGACGGCGAGGCACTGCCCGTTGGCCACCGCGCGATCGGGGTGGGGCTGGACGCCGTCGACGTCGCCCGGGCCGAAGCGGTAGACGAGCGTCGCGCAGAAGGCCGGGTGCAGGAGGCGCTCCCCCGCCGTCTCGCAGCGGAAGCGCACCGTGGCGGTGCTCAACGTCCGCTGCGGCCGCGCGAGCAGGTCGTCGACGAGCGCGCCGACGAGGCCGGGGCGCGGGCGCGTGTCGGCGTCCAGGCAGACGACGATGTCGCCCTCGGCCGCCTCCAGGCCCTGCTGCAGCGCCCAGGGCTTGCCCACCCAGCCCTCGGGGAGCGCCGCGCCGGGGAGCACGCGGGCGCCGTGCTCGCGCGCGACGTCGGCGGTCGCGTCGGTGGAGCCGTCGTCGACCACGAGCACCTCGTGGATCATCGGGTCGCCGGAGAGGCCGGCCAGGCACGGCCCGATGCGCAGCGCCTCGTCGCGCGCGGGGATCACGACGCTCACCCGCACGGGCGCGCTCGCCCCGCCCGGCGGCGCCACGAGCGGGGCGCGTCGCCGGCGGCCGCGGGACAGCCGCGTGAGCAGCGAGGCGCCCGCGACGAGCTGGATGACGACGACGGGGCGCACGGGCACGTCCCTGCAGCATGACCGCCCGTACCCCTCTGCGAGTGGCCAAGATGCGCCGGAAGGCCGATCTCCCCACGAAGGACTGCGCCCACTGCGGGCGCCCGTTCGCGTGGCGCAAGGCCTGGGCGCGCGACTGGGAGTCCGTGCGCTTCTGCTCGGACCGCTGCCGGCGCGAGGCGAAGGCCGCCCGGCGCGCCTGAGCGCTCAGCCCAGCGTGAACGGGTCGCGGGTGCCGCCCGTCAGCTCGACCCACACCGCCTTGGCCTCGGTGTAGGCGCCCACGGCCTGCAGGCCGTTCTCCCGCCCGAGGCCGGAGAGCCCCACGCCGCCGAACGGGACGCTCGGGGCGACGACGCGGTAGGCGTTGATCCACACCGTCCCGGTGCGCAGGGCGGCGGCGACCCGGTGGGCGCGGTGCACGTCCTTGGTCCACACCGCGCCGGCCAGGCCGTACGGCGTGTCGTTGGCCAGCGCCACGGCCTCCTCGTCGGAGGTGAAGGGCAGCACCGACAGGACCGGCCCGAAGACCTCCTCGCGCACGATGGTCGCCTTGGGCCGCACGAACAGCCCGCCGAGCGCCTCGTCGGGGCCGCCGCCCGTGGCGACGGTCGCCCCCTCGGCGCGGGCGGTCGCCAGGAGCTCGAGCACCTTGGCGTGCTGGGGCGCGTTGGCCACCGGCCCCATCTCGGTGTCGTCCTGGGTCGGGTCGCCCAGGCGGATCGCCGCCGCGCGTTCGCTGATGAGGCGCACGAGCTCGTCGTGGACGTCGGCGTGCACGAGCAGCCGGGAGCCCGCCATGCACGTCTGCCCCGTGGCGGCGAAGACGCCCGCCACGACGCCGTTGGCCGCCGCGGAGAGGTCGGCGTCGGCGAAGACCACCTGCGGGGACTTGCCGCCGAGCTCGAGCGTCACGTGGGTGAGCTGCTCCGCCGCGGCGTGGGCCACGGCGCGGCCCGTGGCCGTCGACCCGGTGAACGCGACCTTGTCCACGCCGGGATGTCCGGCCAGCGCGGCGCCCACCTCCCGCGAGAGGCCCGTGACCACGTTGACGACGCCGGGCGGGAACCCGGCCTCGGCGAAGAGCTCGGCGAAGGCCAGCGTCGAGGCCGGCGCGTGCTCGGAGGGCTTGACCACCACGGTGCAGCCCGCGGCGAGCGCGGGCGCGAGCTTCCACGCCAGCAGCAGCAGCGGCGAGTTCCACGGCGTGATCGCCGCCACGACGCCCACGGGCTCCTCGCGGGTGTAGACGAGGAAGCCGGGGTTCGGCGTGGGCACCTGGCGACCCTCGAGCTTGTCGGCCACCCCGGCGAAGTAGTGGAACCACCCGCCGAGGCCCGCGAGCTGGCCGCGCATCTCGCGCAGGAGCTTCCCCGAGTCGCGCACCTCCAGCAGCGCGAGGCGCTCGGCGTGCTCGGCGACCAGGTCGCCCAGGCGGCGCAGGAGCGCGGCGCGCGCGAAGCCGGTCATCGACCCCCACGCGCCGCCCAGCGCGGCGCGCGCCGCCGCGACGGCGGCGTCGACGTCCGCCGGACCGCCGTCGGGCACCTCGGCCCACGGCCCCCCGGCGAAGGGGTCCTGCGCGAGGAACGTCGCCCCGGAGGCGGCCGGCACGGCCTCGCCTCCCACGAGCATGGAGAAGGCCTGCAGCGTCGCCATCGGCCGACGCTAACGGCCCGCATGGAGGCGGGGGGAATCGAACCCCCAACTCAGCCTTGCAAAGGCCGCGTGTTCCCGTTAGCACCACGCCCCCGCGGGGGCTCGATGCTACCGCCGGCGCAGCGAGCGCCACTCGTCGATCGCGAGCTGCTCCCGAGCGGCGAGCGCGTCGACCGACCCGACGTGCAGGTCGTGGGCGGCGTCCGCGCACCAGAAGCGCGGGTGCCGGGCGATCCAGCGCCGGGCGTCGGCGGCGCCCGCGTCGAGCAGCGCCTCCACGAACTCCTCGTCGAAGAGCAGGAAGCTCAGCAGCTCGCCGCGCGCGGGCGTGCCGCCGCCGCCCAGGATCCGCGAGATGAACGGGTAGTCGGGGCTCAGCAGGCCGCGCAGCCCGGCGTAGCGGCGCCGGAAGACGTCCTCGGCGATCCCGGCGAGCTCCCCCCGCCGCGCCGGGGCGACCAGCGCGTAGGAGATGCGCTTGTACGGCTTGCGCCCACGGGAGGTCCGGTAGGCGCGCGCCGAGCGCGAGATCTGCGCGCTGGAGGCGTCGCCGTCGACGTAGAAGGCGTTGATGGACGCGAGGCGGTGCAGGTCGTCGGCGACCTGGTCGACCAGCAGGCCGTCCAGGACGTTGGCGGCCACGTCGGCCATCCGCGGCGGGCCGGCCGCGGCGGTGGGCGCGGGCCGCTCCGCGAAGGGCTCGAAGCCGATGACGATGATCCGCTCGGCCCCGAGCGCGAGCGCCGGGGCGATCGGCGAGTTCAGCCGCGTGCCGCCGTCGATGTAGAACCCGGCCGAGTCCTCCGGGCGCGTGACCTCCACGGGCGGGAAGAGCAGCGGGATCGCCGCGGAGGCGCGCACGTGCTGGGGCTCCAGCGTCGTGGGCACGTAGCGCAGGTCCTCGCGCGCGTCGGCCGCCGGGAGGGAGCCGCCCGAGGCGACGAACGCGGTCGGCCCGCCGCGGGCGAGCGCGGTGGCCACGACGCAGACCGCGTCGACGACGCCCGTGCGCACGTTGCGCTGCAGCGCCGACCAGTCGATCCAGCGCTCGAGCGAGGCGGCGAGCGGGCTCGGGTCCATGAGCGAGGCCAGGCGCACGCCCGGCACCTGCAGCAGCTCGCCGGCGAAGCGCAGCCCGGTGAGCGCCATCCCGGGCCCGACCACCGGCCGGATGACGTCGGACTTGCGCAGGCCGAGCCACCGCTCGCGGAAGGCCTGGGCCACCTCGTCGGCGCCGCGGTCGGCCAGCGAGCCGAGGTGCGCGGCGTTGATCGCCCCGACGGAGGTGCCGCAGATGACCCGCACGCGCTCGCCGCGCGCCTCCAGCGCCGGGAGCAGCACGGAGAGGGCCCCCGCCTCGTAGGCGCCACGGGCGCCGCCGCCCGGGAGGACGATGCCGACGGTCGGGCTGTCGCTGGGCGCAGGCCGCATCGGACGCCGGATGGTCGCGCACGGGCCCGGCGGCCACGATGGCCCGCGGGGCGCTCGTCGACCCGTTCGGGCTGTCCCGGCGGGAGAGGCGCGCGTCCCGTCCGTCGAGCAGTGACGGGCGGGACGCGGGACCTCCTGGTACCCCTCGCGGAGAGGGCGGACGGCTCCCGCCGCAGCGGTTCCCCAACGACCGCGACGGGAGCTCATGTGCGTCCTACCGCTTCATCGGCGGCGTGTCATGCGACTTGAGGAAACGGGGGACCCGTGAGGTCAGAAACGGGCATGCGCCTCCATGACCACGACGCAGTCGCCGCCC
>CAXUES010000033.1:6437-12690 GCA_964250185.1 uncultured Solirubrobacteraceae bacterium
CGCCGCCCACCCGGACGCCGTCGGGCTCCACCGCGCAGGCCAGGCGCGAGGGCCGGCCCATGGCCTCGCCCTGGTGCACGACGAGCTCGCGCCCGCCCCCGTGGGCGGCGACGTGCGCGCACAGCGGCCCCGCCGCCGAGCCGGTGGCCGGGTCCTCGCTGAGCGTGCCGGGATCGATGAAGAACGAGCGGGCGTGGGCCACGCCGGCCGCGGCGTCCACCCAGGCGACGTACAGGCACGTCGCGCCCGTCTCGGCCAGCAGCGCCTGCACCATGCCCCGCGCCGGCTCGAGCTGCTCGAGCGCCGCGCGCGAGGCCACCGGGGCCAGCACGTGCGCCAGCCCGGTGGAGACGACCTGGCAGGGCAGCTCGCGGTGGCCGTCCGACGCCGACAGCCCGACGGCGCCGAGCGCCAGCAGCGGATCGACGAGGTCGCCCGCGCGCGCCGGTGCCTGCAGCATCGACCCGCGGTGCACCACGCCCGAGCCCAGCTCGACCTCGATCTCCTGCCGGCCGCTGACCGTCTCCTGCACGAAGCGCGCCTCGCGGCCCGTGCCGCGCCGCCGCGCCTCGGCCACCGCGGTCCCGAGCGTCGGGTGGCCCGCGAAGGGCAGCTCGCCGCTCATCGTCCAGATGCGCGTGCGGTAGTCGGCCCCCGGGCGCTCGGCGGGCTGGACGAAGGTCGTCTCGCTCAGGCGGGTCTCCCGGGCGAACGCGAGCATCGTCGCGTCGGGGATGGCATCGGCCTCGTGGACGACCGCGAGGGCGTTGCCCGCCAGGGGCTGGGCCGTGAAGACGTCCAGCCAGGTGACGGGACAGCGGATCGGGGCCACGGGCCCCGTTAGAAGTCGAAGTCCTTGGGGGGACGCTGCTCGAACCAGAGCCGGTCGTGCTCGGGCGTGTCCTCCAGGAACTCCGGGGTGCGCTCGAGCTCGTCGGGGGTCGCGTCCTCGTCGGGCGCGTCGATGCGGCGGTGCGCGCGGGCCGGGGGCGCGGGGGGCTGCACGGCCTCGCGCTCCTCCTCCAGGGAGAAGGCGCGGGTGCGCTCCGGGTCGGCCAGGGGCTCGTCGCGGGGGCGGGCCGGCGGCGGCACGGCGATCGAGCCGCCGTGGGCGGGCTCCTGGGCGCGCGACGGGGAGGCCGGCACGGGGGGCAGCGGCTCGTCGTCCTCGTCACCCCAGCCCTCGTCCTCCAGGGGTCGCCGGGCGGCGGGCGGGGCGTCCGAGGACGACGCCGCCGCGGGGGCGGCGGGCACCTCGCGGCTGGGTGGGCCGAGGGCGTCCTCGGCCTGCTGGTCGAGCTCCCCGGGATCCGCGCCGTGGCGGCGCTTGAGCTCGAGGTGCTCGCGGATGGCGTCGTCGAGCAGTCCCATCAGCGGTGGATGCTACCCGCCGGGGCGGCGACGACGCGGTCCTTCCCGGCGCGCTTGGCCTCGTACAGCGCCGCGTCGGCGGCCTCGATGAGCGACTCGATGTCGTCCCCGGAGCCGGGCCGGGTCGCGGCGCCGATGCTCGCGGTCACGCGGACCTCCACGTCGCCGACCGGCACGACGATGGCGGCGATGCCCTCGCGGACGCGCTCCCCGAGGTTCACGGCGCCCGTCAGGTCGGTGCCCGGCAGCACGACGGCGAGCTCCTCCCCGCCGTAGCGGGCCGCCTCGTCGAGCTCGCGGCCCGAGTCGCGCAGCACCTCGGCGACCGCGCGCAGCACCTCGTCGCCGACCTGGTGGCCGTGGGTGTCGTTGACGACCTTGAAGTCGTCGATGTCGAGCAGGATCAGCGAGACCTGCTCGTCGAAGCGGCGGGAGCGCTCGACCTCGCGCGTGAGGACGTCCTCGAAGCGGCGGCGGTTGGCCAGCCCGGTGAGCGCGTCGGTGACGGCCTGGCGCTCGACGGCCTCGTGCAGGCCGACGTTCTCCACGCTCACCGAGGCCTGGCCCGTGAGGTAGTGGAAGAGGTCGATCTCGCCGCGGTCGAACGGCCGGTCGGTGCGGGCGACGGACACGACGCCGCGCACCGGCGTGCCCTCCTGGCCGCCCGTGCGGTGGGCGCGCAGCGCGTGGGCCAGCGCGTGCCCCTCGTCCGAGCTGGCCTGGGGATCGGCGGCGCCGCGCAGCGCGGCGGCCTCCGCGGCGGCCAGCAGGCCCTCCAGCGCCTCGACCTCCCCCACGCGGGTGGCCTCCACGAGCGCGCGGCCCGGGCCGTCGCGGACGCTGGAGCGGCCCGCGGAGGCGCCCGTGCCGTCGATGGCCGAGGCCACGACGATCTGCAGGAGCGCGTCGCGGTCCAGGTTGGAGGCGAACGTGTCGCCGATGCGGCGCATCGCGTCGGCCAGGCGCCCGCGCTCGGCGGTGAGCTCCCGCATGCGCTCGTCGAGCTGCGCGCTCATGCGGTTGAACTCGTCGCCCAGGGCGGCGAACTCGTCGCGGCCGACCGTCGGCACCCGCTCGGAGAAGTCCCCGCGGCCCAGGCGGCGGGCCGCCTCCAGGAAGCCGCCGATCTGGCGCTGCAGCGAGCGCGACACGAGCAGGGCGAAGGTGAAGGCCAGGACGAAGAAGCCCAGCAGGATGCCCGCGGCGAGCAGGCGGCTCTCGCGGACCTGGCGCAGGGTCCCCGCCACGGGCGCCAGCAGCGTGACCCGCGTGCGCGCGCTCCCGAAGGCCGGGGTGGCGAAGCTCACCGCGCGCAGTCGCCGACCTTCCACCGTGACGTCGCCGCGCAGCGCCGGCAGGCGCGCGGAGCCCGCGCCGGGCAGCGTCGTGGCCAGCGCGCCGTCCGGGCCCGACACCACGACGTCGAGCCCGACGCGCGCGCGCAGGGCGCGGGCGAAGGCGGTCGGGCCGGAGGCCGACACCTGCAGCACGCCGAAGGTCGCGCCCCCCGCGTCGGTGAGCCGGCGGGCGGCCGGGAAGGTCGCCGCGCGGGCGCCCACGTCGACGGCGGTGCGTCCGTCCCGGGTGACGACGATCCGCTTGAGCTGCTGCTCGTCGAGCAGCGCGGTGGCCCGCCGGCGGGCCGCGGCGGCGTTCCGCGCGCGCAGCGCGGTGGCCAGGCGGACGTCGCTGCCGACCGCGACGGCGCCCGCGTCGCCGCGGCGGCGCTCCTCGCGGACCGTGGCGATCGCCACCTCCTGGCGGGCCGCGAGGCCCGCGTCGGCCTTGCCCTGCTCGTTGTCGGCGATGAGCCGGAACAGGACGAACGTCAACGACGCCATCGGGACGATGACGATGAGGACGAAGAAGAGGGTGAGGCGAGCGCGGAAGGACATCCGTGTGGGGTCGGCTCGGTGCCGGGCGAACCTACAGCCACCATCGACACCGGGGAAGGGCGCCTGTAGCGCTGGGTGCACCCGACCGGGCGGACGGACGCGCCGCCACGGGCTATGCTGCGTCGTCTCGCGGGGCTATAGCTCAGTTGGAAGAGCGCCTGGATCGCA
This sequence comes from uncultured Solirubrobacteraceae bacterium, assembly GCA_964250185.1. Classification (GTDB taxonomy): domain Bacteria; phylum Actinomycetota; class Thermoleophilia; order Solirubrobacterales; family Solirubrobacteraceae; genus Paraconexibacter. The sequence continues at coordinate 9,872 of CAXUES010000033.1, forward strand.
CCCAGGAGGTCAGGAGTTCGAGTCTCCTTAGCTCCATCGCCGCCGCGCGGCCCGCGCTCAGCGCAGCCCGTCCCAGCGCCGGGCCATGGCCAGCGCCACCTCGAGGATCAGGCCGCACCCGCGGCCCTTGTCCACGAAGCTCGCCGCGCCGGCCATCGCCGAGCGCAGCGCGAGCTCGGGCTCCGAGAGGGTGCTCATGAGCACGAAGCTCGTCGGCAGGCCCTCCGGCCGCAGCGTCGTCACCACGTCGGCGCCGCTCATGCCCGGCATGAGGACATCGAGCAGCGCGACGTCGGGACGCAGCGCCCGCACGACCTCCACGGCCTCCGGACCGTCCGCGGCGCGCCCGACCATCTCGAGCTCGGGCACCCCCGCCACCGCCGACGTCAGCACCGCCAGGGTGGTCGGCGAGTCGTCGGCGATGACGAGGCGGTAGGGGGCGGGCATGCCCGGGAGCGCTAGGAGCCCGCCCGCACGGGCTTCGACGTCGCGAGCACGGTGCCCGAGGCGTCCTTGGCCTGCACCGCGACGTAGGCGCCCGCCCGCGTCGGGCGGATGCGCGTCTCGAAGCCCGAGCGCGGCGCGTCGCCGGCGGGCGTGAGCGCGTCGGCCGTCGCGCCGGACAGCACGGTCCACGAGGCGACCTGCGTCGCGCCGTTCCAGCTGGCCTCGACCGTCCGCCCGCCGTCCTGCGCGGCCACGTCGGGGAGCGTCGTCGGGGTGCCGACCCACGGGAAGCGGTAGGCGCGGTAGGTGTCCTGGCCGCGGGCGATCCGCGCGTCGAAGAGCAGCTTCCCGGCCTGGTCGAACTCCGAGAAGTAGCCCTGCGAGCCCCAGCCGACGAAGCGGTGGCCCGCGCCGAGCAGCTGGTCGTTGCCCTGCGTGCCCACCGTGAGCTTCGAGGGCTTGTGGGTGTAGGCCTTGACGAGGCTGAGCGTCTTCTTGGCGGTGTCGACCTTCACCGTGATCGCCCGCGACTGGTCGCGCACCTGCGGCGCGGCCTCGTTGTCGAAGATGGTCATCGTGTCGGGCGTCCGCCACTGCCAGTCGTGCTGCCACGCGGTCCGGACGCTCCCGAGCAGCTTGTAATCGCTCTTCTCGCCCCCGAAGCGCGTCATCAGCGCGCCCGTCGCGCGGTTGAGCTCGTACGACGCCCACGTCTCACGACCCGAGACCAGGATGTTGCCGTCCGGCGTCAGGTCGGTCGAGTTGGGGTGGACGTAGTCGTAGAGCCCCGTCTTGTTCTTGGGGACCACGCCGCGGCCCTCGTCCAGCCCGATGGTCCCGAGCGAGTGCCACTCGAAGGTCACCAGCCCCGTGGCGATGTCGACCTCCTGGATCACCGCGTCGATGACCCGGCCGCTCTTGGAGCCGCCGTACGGGGCGAGGGAGCGCGCCACCGGGTTGTAGATGATCCCCAGCAGGGTGCCCTGCGGCGTGATCGTCGTGTCGTGGAAGTCGAAGGAGTAGCCGTTGCCCGCGCGCACCGAGGTGATCGGGTGGTAGCTCTGGTCCAGCAGCTGCACGGCGCCCTCGCCCGTGCCGAGCACCGCGCGACCCGCCCAGTAGGTCAGGACGGGCTTGCCCTGGTAGGACTGCACCCGCAGGTCGGTGACGTTGCCCTTGTCGTTGGGCGCGAACCAGACGGGCTGCCCGCTGTCGTCGGCGATCAGCGGCCCGCTCTGGACGTTGGGGCGCTTGGCGCCGAAGACCTTCTTCGGGGCCAGGAAGACATAGCCGGGCTGCGTTCCCGTGGCCTTGCGCTGGACCTCGATGTCCGGCGGGCGCAGGTCGCGGCGCGAGAGGAAGGTCGGATCGCCGCTCGTGGGGACCTTGCCGACCTGGCCCGTGAGGGCCTGCAGGAGCTTGGGATCGGTGGCCGACGGGTCGCTCTGCAGCCCGGACTTCGGCCGGGTCACGGTGCGGAAGCTGTAGTCGCCGTCCTTCGCGCCCGGGATGGGCAGGTCGGTCGCGACCCGCACGACCTCGCCGCCGACGAGCGGCTTGGCCAGGACGAAGCTCGCGCCCAGGCCGTCGGAGTGCGGCTGCAGCGTGCCGGCGTGCGGGCCGGACTTCGAGCCGGTCACCGTGACGGTGCCGAGCTGGTCGATCGGGCGCCCGCGCAGCGAGATCTGCGTCTGCGGCGAGGCGCTGATCGTGCCCGGGGTGGGGAAAGCGCCGACGACGGGCGCCTGGGCCCGGGCGCTCCCGGTCACGCCGAGGCCGGCGACGAGGACGGCCGCTGCCCCGACGAGGCGGCGGCGGGGGAACGCGCGGAGGGGTGCGTGCATGCCGCGCGGAAGCTAGCGGACCACCCCGGCCTGCGCCGCCACGAGCAGCTCCAGGGCGGCGACGCCCACGGGCCGCGCGAGCCCGAAGCCCTGCAGCAGCTCGCACCCCAGCCGCACGAGCTCCTCGCGCTGGCGCTCGGTCTCCACGCCCTCGGCCACCGTGCCCAGGCCGAGCCGGCGGGCGAGGTCGACGATCGAGGAGACCACGGCCGTGTCGGCGCGCTCCTCGTCCAGCCCGGCGACGAAGGCGCCGTCGATCTTGAGCAGGTCCACGGGCAGCCGGCGGAGGGACGCCAGCGAGCTGAAGCCCGTGCCGAAGTCGTCGATGGCCACGCGCACGCCGAGCGCCCGCAGGCGCGCCAGCGCCTGCTGCTCGCGGGCGCCGTCCTCCCCCATCGCGTCCTCCGTGACCTCCAGCCACAGCCGGCCCGGCGCCACGCCGCCGGCCTCCAGCGCCTCGGCCACGACGGCGTCCAGGCCCTCCCCCAGCAGCTGGCGGGCCGCGACGTTGACGGTGACCACCAGGCC
>CAXUES010000033.1:12700-14544 GCA_964250185.1 uncultured Solirubrobacteraceae bacterium
ATGGGCCGGCTCCAGCGACGCGAGCTGGGCCACCGCGGTGCGCAGGACCCACGCGCCGAGCTCCTCGATGAGGCCGGTCTCCTCGGCCACGGGGACGAGCTCGGCGGGCGGCACGGGGCCGAGCTCGGCCGACGACCAGCGCAGCAGGGCCTCCATGCCGACCAGCGCGCCCGCCGCGCTCCACAGCGGCAGGTACTCCAGGTGCAGCTCGTCGCGCTCGAAGGCGCCGGGGAGCCCGCGCTCCACCGCGTCCCGGCGCATGCGGCGGGCGTGGAGCTCCTCGTCGAAGCGCGACTGGCGGTCCCGGCCGCCGCGCTTGGCCTCGTAGAGCGCGGCGTCGGCGTCGGCGAGCAGGACCGCGGGCTCCGTGCGCTCGCCGAGCTCGGCGCTGGCCAGGCCGACCGACGCGGTCACGGGCCAGGTGCGGCCCTCCAGGGCGAACGGCGCGCGCAGCGCCTTGAGCACGCGGCCCGCGATGAGCTCGATGTCGGCGGGCGCGCTGACGGGCTCGGTGACGATGACGAACTCGTCGCCGCCGACCCGCGCGACGACGTCGCCCTCGCGCGCGACGCCCACCAGGCGCGCGGCCACCTCGCGCAGGAGCGCGTCGCCGGCGCCGTGGCCGAGGCGGTCGTTGACCTGCTTGAAGCGGTCCAGGTCGATGTAGAGCACCCCGACGCTGTGGGCGCCGTCGTGCGGGCGCTGGAGCAGCAGCTGGCCCAGGCGGTCCAGCAGCAGCGTGCGGTTGGCCAGCCCGGTGAGCGGGTCGTGCAGCGCCACGTGGGCGAGCTGGTCGCGGATCGCGCGCAGCAGGCGCTCGGCCAGCGCCCCGGCCAGCGCGCGGGCCGCGTCGACGTCGGCGTCGGTCCAGCGGCGCGAGCGGCCGCGGACCTCCTCGCGCCAGGCCGCGAAGGAGCCGCGCGGCGAGAGCGCGTGCTCCCCGCGGGCCACCGCGGCGGCCTTCGCGTCGGGGTCGCCGCCCCAGACGACCGTGTGCACCCACTCCGGGCGGTACCAGACGAGGTGGCCGCCGATGCCGTCGGGCAGCGGCAGGACGAGCGCGCCGGCCAGGTCGCCCGACGGCGGGGCGCCGAGCACCTCGCCGAGCCTCGCCGTGGCGCCCGGCTCGACGGCCCCGGCCCCCAGCGCGGCGACGATGCGCTCCTCCTCGGCGGCGGACGCCACCGCGCCGTGGGTGCGCCGCTCGGCGCCGATGCGCACGGAGACGCCCGCCGCCTCGGCGAGGCGCAGCAGCCCGTCGCCGGCGGCGATGAGCCCGTCGGCCATCTGCTCCGTGGCCAGCGCGGCGGTGACGACGTCCTCCTGCAGCGCGAGGCGGGCCGCGCGCTGCGCCTCCAGGGCGGCGTCCTCCTCGCGGGCCAGGCGGAAGGCGAGCAGCTCCCCGATGACGTCGCAGGCGGCGCGCACGCCGTAGGGGATCCGCAGCGGCGTGGGGTGGTGGCAGGTGATGAGCCCCCAGAGGCGCCCGTCGCGCACGAGCGAGACCGTCATCGTCGCGGCCACGCCCATGTTGCGCAGGTACTGCAGGTGGATGGGCGAGGACGTGCGCAGGACGGCGTCAGAGAGGTCCAGCGGCCCGGCGGCGGCGGTCCCCTCGTCGCTGACCAGGCGGGCCGGGGGCGAGTCCACGTCGGCGATGAGCCGCAGCGTCGTGCGCAGGTAGAGCGCGCGGGCCTGGGCCGGGATGTCCGTGGCGGGGTAGTGCAGGCCGAGGAAGGGCTCCAGCCCCTCCGCGCGTGCCTCCGCGATGACCTCGCCGTGGTCGTCGGGGTGGAAGCGGTAGATCAGGACGCGCTCGTAGCCCGTCAGGTCACGCAGCTCCT
>CAXUES010000034.1:0-6729 GCA_964250185.1 uncultured Solirubrobacteraceae bacterium
CCCCCGAGGTCCGCGAGCGCGGCGTCGCGGTCGGCGTCGTCCATCCCGGTGCCGGGCTCGCGGCCGCCGCGGGGATCGCGTTCGTCGGTCATGGGGCGGCTCCTGCCGCGGGCGCCTCGGCGGCCGCTTCGAGGTCCTCGACGTGCGAGGTGATCAGGGCGGGGAAGTCGGGATCGGCGACGAGCAGCCGGCGCAGGCCGTCGGGCTCGCGGGTGTGGAGCATGACCACCCAGTGGTCGGGGCGCACCTCCACCTCGACCCGCTCGACCTCCGGCAGGTCGCGCAGGAGCGCCACGTCGGGGTCCTCGGCCACCTGCACGTGCAGCCGGCGCACCGCCATCAGGTCGCGGGGGAGCTCGTCGACGGGGATCGCGGGCGTCAGCGTGCCGTCGTCCTGGAGCGTGGCGACGCGGTCGCAGAGGTGGAGCACCTCCTCCAGCGAGCTCGAGGCCAGCAGCGTCGTGCGCCCGGCCTCGCGCAGGCGCCGCAGGTGGCTCCAGACCTCCTCGCGGTCGATGGCCGACAGGCCCTCGCTCGGCTCGTCCAGGACGAGCAGCTCGGCGCCGCCGACCAGCGCGCAGGCGATCGCCGTGCGGCGCCGGACGCCCGGGGCCGCGTCGCGCACGACCTCCCCGGCCACGCCCTCGAGGTCGGCCTCGACGAGGGCCGCGTCCACCGCGCGCGCCTCCCCGCCCGCGGCGAACTGCACGAGGTTCTCCCGCACGGTGGCCCGCCCGGAGAGCTCGCGGTCGGGCACCGGGACGGCGACGCGGGCGGCGATCACCTCGCGCTCGCGCTTTGGGTCGTGGCCCAGCACGCCGACCTCGCCGCGGGTCGGGGTGGCCAGCCCGGCGGCGATGCCGACCAGCGCGGAGCGCGCCCCGCCCGCCGGGCCGAGGACCCCGACGAGCTGCCCCGGACGGACGGTGAGGTCGACGCCGTCCAGGACCGTGCGCCCCGCGGAGGTCCTGCCCACGCCCCGCAGGCGGATGGCCGCGTCGCCGGGCGGCGTGTCCTCGGCCTCCTCCACCTCCTCCTCCGGAGCCGGCGGGGTGCGCAGGACCAGCGCGAGCGCCGCCTCCTCGATGGGCGTCACGCCGAGGCGGTTGCACACGAGGTGCGCGCGCCCGCGCACCGCGTCGGCGCCGTCCTCCTCGCCCAGCCCGTCGCGCGTGGCGAGCGACTCGACGTGCGCCGCGGCGGGGCCGTCGGCGGCGATCGCCGCCTCGCGGCGCTCGAGCTCCTCGCGCAGGTCGGCGGCCCGCCGGCCGAGGCGCTCCAGGAGCTGCTCGCCGCGCTCGTCGTCGTCGCCCGCCCAGCTCTCGGCGACCGGGCTCCACAGCTCCGAGGGATCCCCCTCCCCCGCCAGGCGGCGGAGCACGCCCAGCGCCAGCGCGAGCCGGTCGAGGCCGTCCTGCACCCCCTCGAGCGCCGCGACGGCCGCCGCGCTCCCGGCGCGGTCGGCGTCCCCGCCGGGGACCGCGCCGTCGCCCTCCAGCGCCTCGACCGCCCAGCCCGTCGGGGTGCGCTGGGAGGCGGGCCGGGGGAGCGGCGAGGTGGCCGCGGGCCGGTCGAGCGCGCCGGGCAGCCGCCGCAGGCAGGCCAGCGCGAGGGCGTCGAGCTGCTCCGGCGTGGCGTCGACGCGGACGCGCACGTGGGCACCGCGCCAGTCGACCCAGCGCAGGAAGGACCACGCCTCCAGGCCGGCCTCGGCGAGCGCGGGAGCGATCGCGGCGAGCAGGGCGCCGTCGAGGTGGTCGGCGTGCGACGCGCGCACCGCCAGGGCGCGAGGGCCGATCTCGCTGTGCTCGTCGGTGTCCATGCGGGTCGGAGGGCTCGGGCCGCCCAGGGCCTCAGGCTGCCCCCTGCTCGCGGGCGGCAAACGGCTCCTGGACGGTCGTCCCGGCCTCGCTGCGCCGCGGCGCCGACCGGGCCCGCGCGAGGAGCCCGACCACCGCGGCGGGGTCCCCCGGCGCGGCCAGCGCGAGGAGCGCGAGCAGCACGCCGGCCAGGCCGTCGCGCAGCTCGGGCGTCTCGACGCCGCCCCAGGCCAGGTCGTCCGCGGCAGTGGCCGCGACCACCTGCGCGGCGAGCGCGCCCGAGCGCCGCAGCGCGTCCGGGCCGCCCGTCGCGCGGAGGGCGAGCGCCGCCGCCGCCGCGGCCGCGGGCGTCGCCGGAGCGTCGGGATCGACGAGCGCGAGCAGGTCGCCGGGGGAGCTCGCCGTCCGGGTGACGTCCTCCTCGTGGTCCTCCGGGAGGCCGCGCGTGGCCGCTCGCGCCAGCTCGGCGGCCCCCGCGTCGCCGCGCCGCCGCGCGAGCTCCTCGAGCGCCAGGCGGATCCCCGCGACCCCATCGGCCACGTCCCGGCCGGCCCGCGCGAGCACGCGGCCCTCCCGCGGCGCGCGGCGGTCGACGAGCACGAGCCATCCCGCCCGGTCGCCGTCGCGCAGCGCGAGCGCGGCCAGGCGCGCACCGACGCGGTCGGCCGCCTGCTCCAGCGCGTCCGGGGTCGGGGCGGCCGCGGGCGCGGGAGCCCGGCCGGGGGGCGGGGGACCCGCGGCGGCCGCGACCACCGCGGTGCGCAGGAGGCTGAGCTGCAGGGCGCGGTCGTCGGCACCCAGGCGGCGCACGACGTCCGGGCCCGGCACCACCTCCGGTGCCAGCGCGCCCGCGATCCGCCCGTGGGCGTGGTGGTGCAGGTCGGGCTCGCCGGGGCGCGCGGTCAGGCGCGGCACGTCGCCGACCCACAGGTCGTCGCGCTCGGCGGGAGCCGCCGCGCGCAGGTCGCTCCGGTGCCGCGCCGCGCTCTCCAGGGGCGCCAGCGCCTCCTCGCGGGCCTGCCCGCTGACGAGGCACGCGCCCATGATCTGGCGCTCGAGGAGCGCGGTGTAGGCCTGCGTCGTGCGCAGCAGCACCCGCACCTCGAGCCGGGCGAAGGCGTCGAGCGCCCCGCCGGGGCGCAGGAGCTCCTCGCGATGGGCGACCAGCAGGTCGTAGGCGTCGGCGAAGCCGCGCGCGAGCGCGTCGACGTGCGCGACGGGCCGGACCGGCTCGCCGTGCAGGCGGATGGCGTTCGGCCCCGCGCGCAGGCGGCCGCCGACGATCGCCAGGTCGCCCGTGCGGGCGGCGAGCGCGGCGCCGCCGTCGCTCACGTCGGCCCGGGCGGCCGGGTCGCGGCCCAGCCCCGCGATGTCCGCGCCGAGGGGCCCGTCGGGGCGGGGGAGCACCCCGACGCGCAGCACGCTGCCGGGGCCGACCTCCCCGAGGAGCGGGTCGGCGACGTCGGCGTCGGCGCCGCCGAGGCGCGGCTGCAGGAGCGTCTCGAGGTCGATGGCCACGGGGTGCTCCCCGCAGGCGACGAGGTTCTCCTGGTGCAGGTCGGTGGCCCGCAGGGCGTGCAGGACGGCGAGCTGGGCGCCGAGGCGGTGGAAGGCCCGGTCGACCTGCTCCACCGACGCGCAGCTGCTCGCGGTCACCTCGAGCTGCCAGCCGTGGCCGACGCCCGTGGCGAGCGTCGGGGGGATCTGCGGGACCGGGTCCAGGCCGCGCTCGGCGAGGGCCCGCAGCAGCCCGGCGTAGGCGAGGTCCACCGCGAGCGAGCGCGGCTTGAGCAGGACGGTCGCCCCCGAGGCGAAGGACACGCGGGTGACGCGGCGGCCGCCGTCGTGGCGGTCGCCGACGCCGCGCAGCCCGACGATGGCGCCGGGATCGGCGCCGCCGAGGAGCCCGGCGCGGACCGCGGGCCCGTCGGCCCGCAGCCGGGCGAGCAGCTCCCGCCCGGCGTGCAGCGCCAGCCGCGCGCGGTCGCAGAGCAGGAGGGCCAGCGCGGGGTTCGCCCTGAGCAGCTCGAGCACGCGCTCGGGGCGGGCGAACGTGCGCAGCGCCGCGGCTCGCCGCTCCGCGGCCTCGTCCGCCGGCCAGCCCTCGATCGCCGCGGTCGCGGCGAGGTCCAGGACGACCGGCTCCCGGCAGGCGCCCGCGGTGGAGCGGGCGATGCCGGCGGCGAGCGCCTCCACGGCGTCGGCGCGCGCGTCCGGGTGGGCGGCCAGGCCCGCGGCGAGGTGCGCGACGAAGCGCGCGGCGACCCAGCGGCCGCCGACGAGCGGGTCGCCCGGATCGAGGTCGTCCAGGCCGGGCGGCGCGGGCAGCGGCGTGGCCGCGATCGCCTCGAGCTCGTCGACTGGACACATGGTCGAACGATCGTGAGGCGAACGTGAGCGATCAGGTTTCGGGGGGCGATCGAAGGTCATACGGAGTCGCAGTCGTGCCGTCCCGACACGAGGTCGGCGGACGAACGAGCAGTCCACAACGAGGAGATGCCAGCCATGGACGTTGACAAGGACACCATCCTGCAGGCCTGGAAGAGCGAGGAGTTCCGCGCGTCGCTCCCCCAGGAGAAGCGTGACGCCATCCCGGCCCGCCCGACCGCCAAGGACGGCTCGGAGCTCAGCGACGAGCAGCTCGAGTCGGCCGCGGGCGGCACGACGCCGACCATCGGCGTCGTCGGCGTCGCCGTCGCCGTCGAGGAGGCCTGGGACGACTAGGAGCGCCGCCCGCGCACCTGACCGACCCACGCCCACACCAACCCCACATCAAGCGAGGAACACCGACATGGCTCTCACCAAGGACACCATCCTCCACGCCTGGAAGGACGAGGAGTTCAAGAAGTCGCTGACGCCCGAGGACCGCGCCGCGCTCCCCGAGCGCCCCGTGGCCGAGGACGGCTCGTCGCTCTCCGACGACCAGCTCGAGGCGGCCGCCGGCGGCACGACGCCCGTCGCCGTGGCCAGCGCCGCGTTCGCGGTCTCCGAGATCGTCGACTGACGCCCGGCCGGGCCCGACGCGGCCCGGCCCCCGACACGCCCGCGCACCGGCCCGGAGCCGGTGCGCGGGCGTCGCCACTCCCCACCTACCTCACGGAGCCACGCACCCCATGGGCCTCAAGACACAGAGCTCGCTGTACGGCATCGGGCTGCTCCTGCTGCTCGTCGGCATCGCGATGTTCATCATCCTGGAGAGCAAGGTCGGGCCGATCATCGTCATCGTCGCGGGCGCCGCGACGCTCCTGCAGGCCCTGCTGCGCGACCGCCGCCACGGCGGCGCACCACGCGCTTGACCGAGCCGGCGGCGGCGCTCGCCGTCGCCCGCGCCGACGACCACGACCTGCAGGCGACGGTGGGCACCGCGCTGCGCGGCGAGGGGGCCGTCGTCGTGCGCGGCGTCGAGGTGACCGACGACCCGGCGCTGCTCGAGGTCGTCGCGCTGGTGGGCCGCGCCTCGGCGGTGGGCAACGGCGGCCGCGAGATCTACGACGTCACCCCGCGCGAGGGCGGCACCGACCTGTCGAGCACCGCGGAGCAGTTCCCGCTGCACACCGACTCGACGTTCCTGACCCATCCGCACCCCCACATCGCGCTGGGCTGCGTGACCGCCCCGCCGGCCGGGGGCGGAGGACGCTCGTGCGTCGTGTCGGCCGACGTGCTGGCCCGTGCCCTCGCCGACCGCCACGGCCCCGACGCGGTCGCCGCGCTGCGCGAGCCGGCGTTCCCGTTCATCCTGCGCGATCCGGGCGAGGAGCCCCGCGTCGCGCTGCTCCCGGTGCTCGGCTCCGACGACGACGGCCGCACGACCATCCGCTACCGCGCCGACGCGGTCGAGATGGCCGCGCGCGCCGACGGGCACGAGCTCGGCGAGCGCCACCGCTCCGCCTTCGCCGCGCTGACCGCGCTCACCGCCGACGAGTCGCTGCAGCGCACGTTCGCGCTGGCGCCCGGCGACGTGCTCCTGGTGGACAACCGCCGGATGCTCCACGGCCGCTCGGCCATCCAGGAGGGCGCCCAGCGGCTCCTGCGCCGCGTCAAGACCGCCTCCGCGTCGGCGCCCGCGGCGTGACGCCGGCGCCCCGGCCGACGTCCGGGCCGCCCTCGGTCCTCCTGCCGGTCCAGCCCGGCTCGATGGACCTCGTCGAGCGCTTCGCCGACCTGGTCCTCGAGCGCGGCGCGCGACGGCTGCTGCTCGGGCAGTCCCTCGGGCTGGAGGCGCACCTCGCGCTGGCGCACCTCGCCGGGAGCGGCCGCCGGCTGCCGATGGGGACCGCGGTGACGATCACCGCGCTGCGCCACCCCTTCGAGGCCGCGCTGCAGGCGCGGTCGCTCGCCGCGCTCTCCGGCCACCCGTTCCTGGCGGGCCACGGCGTCGGGGAGCCCGGGCTGATCGCCGCGCTGCGCGGCGCGCCCTACGCGAGCCCGCGGCGGGCCGCCCACGACCACCTCACCGCGATCCGCGGGCTGCTCGACGGCGAGGAGGTCGTGCTGGACAGCCCGACCGCGCCGACCCGCGCCCGGCTGCCGCCGCTGGAGCACCCGCGGGTGGAGCTCGGGCTCGGGGTGCTGCGGGCCGGCATGGCCGAGACCGCCGGCGCGGTCGCCGACGTGGTCATCACGTGGCTGACGCCCCTGGCCTACCTCACCGGCACGCTGCTGCCGGCGCTGGACAGCGGGGCGGCGTCGGCCGGACGGCCCCGCCCGCGCGTCGTGTCGATCGTCCACGCCGGGGTCGACCGGCCCGGCCGCGATCCCGTCGCGCTCCTGCAGGGCGCCGCGGCGACCCACCTGCGCACGGAGCACTACACGGCGATGCTGCGCACGGCGGGCATCGCCGCCGATCCGCGCGATCCGGACGCGACGGCGCGCCGGCTCGTCGAGGCGGGCATGTACGCCTACGGCGCGC
>CAXUES010000034.1:6739-9267 GCA_964250185.1 uncultured Solirubrobacteraceae bacterium
GGGTCGACGAGGTCGTCCTCAACGCGCTCGGGGTGCTCGTCGCCCACGGCGCCGACGCGGCGCTGGAGGACCTGGCCGACCTGCTCGCCGTCACGACCTGAGCGCGCGCGCCGCAACGGCCCCGACCGCCGCGCCGGTGCCCTCGCCGGCCAGGGCGAGGAAGGCGAACGCCGCACCCGCGATGCCGCCGTCGAGCACGGGCGACTCCGCCTCGCCGGGGAGCGTGCCGAGCGCCGCGGGGTCGAGGGTGCGGGCCAGGGCGAGGACCGCGTCGGGCGCCGCGCCGCCGGCCGGGCCCTCGTCGAGCTCGGCCAGCGCCAGGTCGAGCTCGGCGAGGTCGTCGGCTCCGAGGCCCTCGCGCGCGCCCGCGCGCGCGAGGAGGTCGTCCAGCCGGCGCCGCGCGCCCGCCGCGAGGCCGGCGAGGTCGCTCCCGCCGGGCAGCGCGGCCACCCGTGCGAGCAGCAGCGCGAGCCCGGCCTGCCCGGCCCGCACGCCGCAGCCCAGCGGGCGCAGGACCCGCGCGGCGGCGGGGGGCTCGACCACGGGCGCCAGCCACGTCACGCGGCCGTCGTGGCGCAGCGCGAGCACGTCGAGGCGCCGGGCGAGCGCGACGGCGGCCGCGCGGGCCTCGTCGGGCCCCAGGCCCGCCGGCGGGCGTGGAGGACCAGCCGCGCGCGGGGGCGGTGGCCCGGCCGCGCCGCGGACGGCGCTGCGCAGGAAGCCGAGCTGGCGCTCGCGGTCGCGCGCGTCCAGGCGGCGCACGACCTCGGGCCCGGGCGCGCCGTGGGGCCCGAGCATGCCGGGCAGGCGCCCGAGGGCGTGGTGGTGGCCGTCGGCGCTGCCCGCCCACCCGGTCACCTTCGGGACGTCGCCGCGCCACAGGTCGTGGCGCTCGCCCGGGGCGACGAGGGCGAGCTCCGGCCGGCGCACGGCGCCGCGCCAGAGGACGTTGAGGCGCTCCTCGCGGTCGCGGCCGTCGGCGAGCGCGTCGAGGTCCGCGGCGCCGCCCTCGAGCAGGTCGAAGTAGACCTTGGTCGGGCGCAGCACGAAGCGCACGGGCGCCCCGGTGAACGCGTCGAGCGCACCGCCCGGGGCCAGGAGCTCCTCGCGGTGCTCCTCCAGCAGGCGGTGGGCGTCGGCGAACCCGCGGGCGAGCGGCTCGAGGTGGTCGTGCGGACGGACGGGCACGCCGTCCAGGCGGACCGCGTTGTCGCCCGCCTCCAGGCGCAGGCGCCGGGGCACGAAGCGGGCGTCGGCGCCCTCGCCGACCCACTGGTGCTGCTCGGCCTCGGCGACCACCGAGGGGTCGCGACCCAGGCCGGAGATGTCCACGCCGAAGGCGGCGTCGGCCCGGGGCAGGAGCCCGACGCGAAGGACGCAGTCCGTCCCCGTCTCGGCGAGCTGCGGATCGACGACGTCGGCCCGCGCGCCGCCCAGGCGCGGGTGCAGGACGGTCTCCAGGTCGATGACGGCCGGGTGCTCGCCGCAGGCCAGGACGTTCTCCTGGTGGACGTCGGTCGCCTGCAGGGCGTGGAGCACCGCGAGCTGCCCGCCCAGGCGCCGGAACGCGCGCTCGACCTGCTCGGCGCTCGTGCAGCTCGCGGGCGCGGCGAAGGCCTGCCAGCCGTGGTCGGGGCCCGCCTCGAGCGTGGCCAGCGAGGCGAAGGCGGGGGCGAAGCCCAGCCGCGTGAGCTCGCCGAGCAGCCGCTGGTAGGCGGCGTCGGCGGCCATGGAGCGCGGCTTGAGCACGGCGCGGGCCCCGGAGGCGAAGGTCACCAGCGCGACGCGCCGGCCGCCGTCGTGGGCGTCGCCGGACGCGCTGATGGCCACCGCGGGGCCGGGCGGGCCCCCGAGGAGCTCCTCCAGCATCGAGGCGTCGGCCGCGATGCGCTCCAGGACCTCCGAGCCCGCCTCGATCGCCAGCCCGGCGCGGTCGGCGAGCAGCCGGGCGAGCACGGGCCGCTCGGCGAGCAGGGCGCGGGCCCGGGCCGGCTCCCCGAGCCCGCGCAGGAGCGCGGCGGCGCGCGCGCGGGCCTCGTCGGCCGGCCACCGCTCCGTCGCCCGGGCGATGACGAGCTCCACGGCCACGGTGGGCCGGGCGAGGTCGACGAGCTCGGTGGCCAGCGCGTTGGCCAGGCCCTGCACGGCGTCGCGGGTGCCCGCGGGGTGGGCGCGCAGCGTCCGCAGCGCGCGCCGCACGAACGGCGCGACGAGCCGCAGCGTGCCGCGGGAGGCGTCGGCCTCGGCCCCGTCGCCGCGGTCCTCCAGCGCGGCGCCGAGCTCGAGCGCCTCCTCGACCGTGGTCCACCAGTCGGGCGGGGCCTCGCCCGCCGGCGGCCCGCCGTCGGCGAGCACCGCCGCGAGGGCGTCCGGCGTGACGCCGGCCGCCGCCAGCCGCGCGCGCAGGACGTCGGCGTCGGGCAGCCCGGCGGCCCAGCGCCGGGCCCGCTCGAGGTCGGGCGGGCCGTCGCCGGGCGCGGCGGCGCGCTCGGCCAGCGACCGCGCGGGCCACCAGGCGCAGGAAGGCG
>CAXUES010000034.1:9277-14509 GCA_964250185.1 uncultured Solirubrobacteraceae bacterium
CGCCGACTTCCTGCGTCGCGCGGTCCTGGCCCGCCACGAGCTGGTCGGCGACCAGCGTGGAGTAGACCCCGCCCCGGTCGATGAGCTCGTCGTGGGTGCCGCGCTCCACGATCTCGCCGCCCTGGACGACCAGGGTCAGGTCGGCGCCCTGCACGGTGGAGAGGCGGTGGGCGATGACCAGCGAGGAGGCGCCGCTCTCCGCGAGGTGCTCGGCGACCTTGGACTCGGTCATCGAGTCCAGGGCGCTCGTGGCCTCGTCGAGCACCAGGATCCGCGGGTCGCGCGCCAGCGCGCGGGCGATGGCCAGGCGCTGGCGCTGGCCGCCCGACAGCGCGGAGCCGCCCTCGGCGATGAGCGTCTCGTAGCCCATCGGCATCTTGGTGATGTCGTCGTGCAGGTCGGCGAGCTTGGCCGCGCGGACGACGTTGGCCAGCGGGAGCGCCGGGTCGTTGTAGGAGATGTTGCGGCGCACGGAGCCGTTGAAGACGGTGGGCTCCTGCATGACCACGCCGCACTGCTCGCGCACCGTGCGCAGGTCGAGCTCCATGAGCGGGATCCCGTCGATGCGCACCTCGCCCTCGGTCGGCTCGTAGAGGCCGAGCATGAGCTTGGCGATCGTGCTCTTCCCCGACCCGGTCGGACCGACGAACGCGACCTTCTGGCCGGGCTCGATGGTCAGCGTGAGGTGGCGGATCGCCCAGGGGCTCGAGTCGTCGTAGCGGAAGGAGACGTCGTCGAACTCGATGCGCCCCTTGAGCTTGGGCGCCACCCGCACCGCGGCGCGGTCCTGCTCCGGCGACGCCCGCAGCACGTAGGCGATGCGCTCCAGGTGGCCGCCGACCTGCTGGAACTGCATGCCCGCGGTGACCAGGGAGCTCAGCGGCGTGAGGAACAGCTGGGCCAGCGAGATCATCGCGAGCATCGTCCCGAGGTCCAGCGCGTCGCTCAGCACCAGCCGCGCGCCGACGTAGATGAGCAGCAGCGGCGCGAGGCGCTGCATCGCCGTGGTGACCGCGCCGATGATCGACTGCAGCCGCCCGCGCTGGATGAGCGTGTGCACCTGCTCGCTGAAGACGCCGTTGTAGTGGCTGAGCGTGCGGTCCTCCGAGCCCGCCGCCTTGATCGCCTCGATGCCCGAGATCGACTCCACGAGGAAGCCCTGCGCGTTGCCCTGCGCGCCGAGCTCGGCCTTGACGTAGGAGGTCATCTTCCGCGCCGTCAGCAGCAGCAGCGCGATCTGCACCGCGCCGAGGGCGACCGCCACGAGGCCGAACACCGGCGAGGTGATGATCATGATCACCGCGTAGACGATCACGAAGGTGCCGTCCAAGAAGGCGCTCAGCGTCTGGTTGGAGAGCACGTTGCGGATCTGCGCGTTGCTCGACAGCCGCTGGATGAGGTCGCCCGTCGAGCGCTCCTGGAAGTACGGGAACGGCAGCGACAGGACGTGCTCGAAGAAGCTGATCATCAGCTCGTTGTCCAGGCG
This sequence comes from uncultured Solirubrobacteraceae bacterium, assembly GCA_964250185.1. Taxonomy (GTDB): domain Bacteria; phylum Actinomycetota; class Thermoleophilia; order Solirubrobacterales; family Solirubrobacteraceae; genus Paraconexibacter. Next base: position 10,764 of record CAXUES010000034.1, read on the forward strand.
GGCCTGGAAGTTGACGAGCACCAGGCCGCGCAGCAGCCCGAGCACGAGCTGGGTGATCAGGATGACGGCGATCCCCAGCCCGAGGATCGTCATGACGTCGTCGAGCTGCAGCGGCAGGATCGTGTTGACCACCGTCTTGGTCAGCAGCGGGACGCTGAGGCCGAGCAGCTGGAGCGCCAGCGACGCGAGGACGATCTGGACGATGAGGCGCCGCACCTGCGGCGCGCGCATGGCGCGGCGGCCCAGGAGCTTCCAGGCCGGCTCCTCGTCGAGGTCGCCGTGCTCGGTGAAGGACTCGCCGGGCTCCATGCCCAGCGCGACGCCGGTGAAGGAGCGCGACAGCTCCTCCCGGTCGACCTTGCGCTTGCCGCCCGCCGGGTCGTAGATGACCGCGCCGCCGTCGCGCGTGGTGCGGTCCAGCACGACGAAGTGGGCGAAGCGCCAGTGCAGCACCGCCGGGGTGCGCAGGTCCTCGAGGTCCTCGAGCTCGAGCGAGTACGGGGTGACGCGCAGGCCGTAGGAGCGCCCGGCGTTGGCGATGTCCAGCGCGGTGGCGCCGTCGCGGCCGACGCTGCAGCGCTCGTGCGTGTCGGCCACGGAGGTCTCGCGGCCGTAGAAGCCGAGGACCATGGCCAGGCAGACGGCGCCGCACTCCAGCTCGGAGTCGGCCTGGATCTCGGGGATGCGGCCGTCGTGGTCCCCGAAGGACCGCCGCATGCGGGTCATGAGGCCGGCCATCAGAAGAGCAGGGAGATGATCCGGCGCGAGCCGGTCTCCACCGAGGCCTCGGTCGTGGTGGTCCCCTCGTACTCGCCCGGCCGCTTGCCGTCGGGCACGACCAGGCGCGCCTGGGCGACGTAGCCCGGGGTGGCCACGCGGTTGGCCTGGCCGAGCGGGAGGCGGTAGGCGTCGATGACCTGTCGCGCGGCGACGGGGCCGTCGCTGACCCAGCGCACGCGCACCGGGGTGCGGTCCTCCTCGCCGGGCAGGGCGACGCGCAGCGTGTCGCCGCGGTGCACGTCGGCGCCGCTGCCCACGTCGCCCGAGCCGCCGGCCGCCTCGGGGAAGAGCGCGAGGACGGAGAGGCCGCGCTCGGTGCCCGGCGCGTCCTGGGGGATGTCGGTGATGAGCACGATCGCGTTGGTGTTGACGGGGATGCGGACGAAGACGCAGAAGGCCAGGCCGACGAGCAGGATGGCCAGCAGGCCGTAGAGCGCGTACTGCACGGGCCGCGGGGCGAACTGGGGCAGCTCGATGCGGTCGTCGGCCTCCTTCTGCGCGTCGATCGCCTCGCTGCGGAACGGCGACATGAGCTCCGCCGCGGCCTGCTGGGCGCTCGCGGCCGTCCGCCGCCGGCTGCGCTCCTTGCGCCGCTCGGCCAGGGAGGAGCCGCCCTCGCCCGCGGCGGGGCGGCGGCGGGCGCGCTGGGTCGGGCTCAGCGCGTCGTCGTCGCTGGGCAGCGCGACGGGGTCGCCGCGGCCCACGTCGTCCAGCGCGGTGCGCAGGCGCTGCGCCCACGCCGTCGCGGGGTCGGAGCCCTCCAGGAGCCGCCAGGTGCCCGCGGCCTGCCCGGGCGACTGGCGCCCCAGCACGTAGTCGGCGATCGCCGCGCGGTCGCCCGCGCCCACGTCGTCGAGGTCGCCCGCGAGCTCCTGCGTCGCGGCCTGGGCGAGCTCGAGCACCTCCTCGGGCGTGCGGTCGACGTCGCGGCCGATCGCGTCGGGGTCCTGGCCGCGGGCCAGGCCGCGCAGCACGTCGCGCTTGGCCGGGGCGAGCCCGTCGAGGGTCGGGGCCTCGCTCATGCGCTCCTCCGTCGGGTCAGGGCCTCCGCGCCGGCGAGCGCGAGGACCACGGCGTAGCCGGCGAGCACGAGCGCGCCCTGCCCCATCGGGAGCAGGTCCGCGTCGGTCTTGCCGTGCAGCAGGGAGAGGGCGGCGCCGCCGGGCAGGTAGCGGCCGACCTCGGAGGTCGCGCTGACCACCACGGTGTCGACGAGCACGATCCACGCCAGGCCGATCGCGAGCGCCAGCGGCCCGTTGCGCAGGAGCGCGCCCAGACCGACGCCGATCATCCCGAAGAGCGCGGCGGCGCCGGCGCTGCCGAGCAGCATGAGCCACGGCAGGCGCCCGGCGAGCTCGAGGTCGGCGCCGCGGCCCGAGGTCCACGGGATCGCCAGGGCGAGCGTCGCGGCGAAGGCGACGACGCCGAGCACCGCGCCCATCCCCGCGTAGGCCACGAGCTTGGCCGCCAGGAGCGGGCGGCGCGTGGGCGCGGCCAGCAGCGTCTGGCCGATGGTGCCGTGGCGCCACTCGCCCGCCATGCCGAGCACCCCGAGGACGAAGGCGACGGTGTAGGCGATGGCGCCCGCGGGCGCGAGCACGAGCCGGGTGCCGTCCTGGCCGCGCAGGTCGGAGCGGTCGCCGAGGCCCACGGTGACCGCGACCGCCGCCAGCGCCAGGAGCACGGTCGCGAGCACGAGCGCGGGGCCGGTGCGGGTCGTGCGCACGCGCAGGAGCTCGGCCCGGGCGAGCCGGCCGACCACGTTCATCCCAGCCGCTCCACGACGACCCGCGCGAGGTGCTCCAACGCGACGCGGGTGGCGGGCTCGGCCTCGGCGAGCACGCCGTCGGAGCGGTCCAGCGCGCGGACGAGGCCGGGATCCTCGGGCACCACCGCGGCGTCGTCGGGGAGGCCGTCGGCCAGCGCCGAGGCGCGCGAGGCCTCCACCCGGTTGAGCACGAGGATCGACGGCTCCGAGCGCTCCTCCTCGACGACGTCGAGGACCAGGGAGCCCTCGGCGAGCGCGTCGCCCGCCCCGGGGGTGCCCACCACCACGACCTCGGTCGCCCGGCGGACGACGTCGCGGAGCACGGGCTCGGCCAGGCCCTCGCCGACGTCGAGGACCACGACGTCGAAGTCGCGCTCCAGGAACCCCAGCAGCGCGCGCAGGCCCTCGGCGTCGACGGCGGCGAGCGCCTCCCCGGCGGCCGGGCCCGCCACGACCCACGCCCCCGCGGGCGTCTCGGAGGCGTAGGGGCCGATGTCGGAGCGCTCGTCGAAGGTGGGCAGGTCGCCGAGCAGGTCGGCGAGGTCGAGCGTGGAGCGCTCGTCGGGCGGCACCGCGGCGGCCAGGCGCCCGGCGTCGGCCGACAGGCCGAGCGCGACGACGCGCCGGTCCGCGGCCTCCCGCAGGACGTCGGCGAGCAGCGCGGCCAGCGTGGTGGTGCCCTGCTCGGGCGCGGGCGCCACGAGCGCGACGACCCCGAGCCCCTCGGGGGCCGCGACGTCGGCGAGCCCAGGATCCGGCGCGGGCTCGTCGGGCACCTCCTCGCGGTGCGGCGTGCTCCCGTTCGAGGACGCCGGCTCGGGCTCCGCGGAGGCGACGGCCCGGTCGAGGGCCTGCTCGAACGTCGGCTCCTCCAGCCGGGCGCCGTAGACGGGCACGCGGCTCTCCACCGCGACCGAGGTCGCGGCGGCCACGGAGACCCCGCTCGCGCGGACCGCGTCGCCCTCGACGTGGGCGTCCGGGGCACCCGCCCCCTGCAGGCGCTGGGCCACGACCTCCGCGCCGGGCGTCTCGATGACCACCTCGGCGCCCGCCTCCTCGACGAGCTCGGTGGGGGAGGCGTCCACCGCCAGGCGCCCGTCGACGAGCGCGAGCACCCGGTCGACGTCCCGGGCGACGTCGGAGAGCGGGTGGCAGGCGAGCAGCACCGCGCAGCCGCCGGCGCAGAGGTCGCGCAGCA
>CAXUES010000035.1:0-7366 GCA_964250185.1 uncultured Solirubrobacteraceae bacterium
CGCCCGCGACGGCGCCGCCGACCAGCTCGCCCGGCTCGCCGCCCGCGTCCTGGACGCCGGCTCGGCGCACATCTCCATCCTCGGCGAGGACCAGCAGATCATCGGCGCCCACGGGCTGGCCCCGGAGATCCTTGCCCCCATGCCCATCGCCGACTCGCTGTGCGGCCTCGCGGCGGCCAAGGGGGGCACGCTGGTCATCGACGACGCCCCGAACGACGCGCGGGTCTCCGACCTGCCGCCCGTCACCTCGGGCGCGATCGGCACCTACCTCGGCGTCGCCCTGCGCGTTGAGGGCGCGGTGGTCGGCGCGCTGTGCGTCCACGGCCCCGAGCCCCGCACGTGGACGCCGGAGGAGCGCACGCTGCTCGGCCAGCTCGCCGTCTCGGTGGAGACCGAGCTGGAGGCCGCGACGCTGACCAGCGAGCTCGCCGAGAGCGCCGCCCGCCTGGACCTCGGCTTCGAGGCCGCGGGGATCGGCTCCTTCGACTGGGACCTCGCCTCGGGGGAGCTGCGCTTCGACGCGCGCCTCAACGAGCTCTTCGGCTTCAGCGAGGCCGAGCCGATCGGGCACATCGACGAGTTCACGGCGCTCATCCACCCCGAGGACGCCGTCCGGGTCGGCCTCGCGATCCAGCGGGCGATCGACAGCTGCGACACGTACCGGGCGGAGTACCGGATCGTGCGCCGCGACAGCACGACGCGGTGGATCTCCGCCAGCGGGCGCGTGCTGGGCGACGAGCACGACCAGGCCGTCCGCATGCTCGGCGCGGCCCACGACACCTCCGACGCCCACGAGGGCGCCGAGCGGCTCTCCCGGGTGCTGGAGACGCTCACCACCGGCTTCTACGCGCTGGACCGCGACTGGCGCTTCACCTACGTCAACGCCGCGGGCGCCCAGCTGCTGGACCGCAGCCGCGACGAGCTCGTCGACCAGGTCATCTGGGAGGAGTTCCCCGACCTGGACGACACGCAGATCGGCCGCAGCGCGCGCCTGGCCATGGCCACGGGGCGGGCGGTCACCTTCGAGGAGTACTACTCGCCGCTGGGGACGTGGTTCGAGATCACCCAGGCGCCCGGCTCCGAGGGGCTCAGCGTGTTCTTCCGCGACGTGGGCATCCGCCACGACGCCGAGCTGGAGCGCGCGCAGGCCACGGACCGCCTGCGGGTCATCGCCACGGCGAGCGCGGAGCTGTCGGTGGCCACCGACGTCGGGCTGGCCGTCGGGCACTTCGCCCGCCTCGTCGTGCCGCTGCTGGCCGACTGGTGCCTGGTCACGCTCCTGCAGGAGGACGGCACGCTCAAGGTCGTCGGCCGCTGGCACCGCGACCCCGAGCGCGAGGCGGACATCGCCCGGTTCTCCGAGCTCATGGAGCGCTCGCTGACGCCGGAGTCCACGACGATGCGCGCGCTCCACACCGGGGAGCCCATCCTCCAGGACGGCCTGACCCCGGAGGTCCTCGCGCGCCACCTGGCCGAGCCCGGGGCCGCCGCGCTGACCACCCGCCTGGGCACGGGCGCGGTGGCGACCATCCCGCTCGTGGCCCGCGGGCGCACGGTCGGCACGCTCACGCTGGCCAACGCGGCCGGGCGCGGCCTGCCGCGCACGGAGGAGATGACCGCCGCCAGCGAGCTCGCGGTGCGCGCGGCGCTCGCGGTGGACAACTCCCGCCTGCACGCCGCGGAGCGGCGCATGTCGGAGGTGCTGCAGCGCTCGATGCTCTCCGAGCCGCCCGAGCCCGACCACCTGCACATCGTCACCCGCTACCGGCCGGCCGAGGACCACGCCCAGGTCGGGGGCGACTGGTACGACTCCTTCCTGCAGCCCGACGGGACGACGATGGTCGTCATCGGGGACGTCATGGGCCACGACATCTCGGCGGCCGCCGCGATGGGCCAGCTGCGCACGATGGTCCGCACGATCGCCTCCGACCGCTGCGCCCCGCCGGCCGAGGTCCTCGCCCGCGTGGACCGCACGATGCGCACCCTGGGCATCGACACCTTCGCCACCGTGGCGGTCGCCCAGGTCGTGCAGTCGCGCGAGGACGCCGCCCGCGGGGAGCGCCGCATCCGCTGGGCCTCGGCCGGGCACCTGCCGCCGCTGCTGCGCGGGCCCGACGGCATCGTGCGCCCGCTCGTCGCCTCGGGCGTCGTGCTCGGCGTGCAGGTCGACGCGCCCCGCCACGACCAGGAGGTCGTCGTGGAGCCCGGCTCCGTGCTCCTGCTCTACACCGACGGCCTGGTGGAGCGCCGCGGCGAGGTCATCGACGCGGGCATCGAGCGGCTCATGGCAGCGCTGCAGGCCGCCGACGGCGCGGTCCTCGACGACCTCTGCGACGAGGTCCTCGCCCAGATGCTCCCCGACGGCGCCGAGGACGACGTCGCGCTCGTGGCCATGCGGCTCTTCTCCGAGGAGGTGCCCCGGCCGGCCGAGGCGGGGCCGGAGGAGCTGCCCGAGGCCTTCGAGGCGGGCGGGGAGCTGCCGGAGGAGGCCTAGGCCGTCGCGCCGACGCGCGCCCACGCGTCGCCGTGGAAGCGCCAGGCCATCGTGAGCAGGCGTACCGCCATGAGCACGTGCAGCGCCGCCCACACGCCGACCACGCCCCAGCCCCGGGCGCCCGCGAGCAGGCAGAGCGGCACGAAGCACGCCGCCGCCACGGCCATCGCCCCGGCGATGAAGCGCGTGTCCTGCGCGCCGATGAGGACGCCGTCCAGCGCGAAGACCAGCGCGCCCGGGACCATCAGCGCCGCGAAGAGCGGCCACAGGTCGGCGGCCTGGTCGCGGACGGCCTCGTCGGGGGTGAAGAGCCCCGGGACGATGCGCGTGCCGGCCAGCAGGACGGCGCCCATGGCGATCCCGACCCACAGCGACAGCCACAGCAGCCGCCGGCCCGCCGCCCGCGCGCCCGCCGCGTCGCCCGCGCCGAGCGCCTGCCCGACGAGCACCTGGCCCGCGATGGCCAGCGCGTCCAGGACGAGCGCGAGGAAGACGAAGAGCCCGAAGGCGATCTGGTGGGCGGCCAGCGCCGGGGCGCTCTCCCGCGCGAGCACCGCGCTGGCCAGCGTGAAGGAGCCCAGCAGCGCCGCGGTGCGCACCGCGATGGCGCCGCCCACCGCCGCGAGGCGCCGCAGCACCGCGGGCCGCGGGCGCAGCGAGGCGCCACCCGCGGCGCGCAGGAGCAGCCAGGCGAAGGCCGCGCCCATCCCGAGCTGCGCGGCGACCGTGCCCAGCGCGGAGCCGTCGAGGCCCAGGTCGAAGCCGTAGACGAGCACGACCTCCAGCACGACGTTGGCGGTGTTGGCCGCGATGAGCACCACGAGCGGCGAGCGCAGGTCGCCCATCCCGCGCAGGTGGCCCTGACCGGCCAGCGCCAGCAGCGCGCAGGGCAGCCCGGCCGCGGCCAGGCGCAGGTAGCGCGCGGCCAGCTCGGCGGTCGCCCCGCTGCCGCCGAGCAGCGCCATGAGCGGATCGGAGAGGGCCACGCACGCCGTCGCGAGCACGAGCCCCAGCCCGAGCGCGAGCCACAGCGCCTGCGGGGCGAGCGCCGCGGCGCTCGTGTCGTCCCCGGCGCCGTGCAGCCGCGCCACGAGCGCGGTGGTGGCGTAGGCGAGGAAGTTGCACAGCCCGGTGACCGCGCTGAGCGCCGCGGCGGCGAGCGAGAGCGCCGCGAGCTCGCGCGTGCCGATGTGCCCGACGATCGCCGTGTCGGCGAGCAGGTAGAGCGGCTCGGCGGCCAGCGCACCGAGCGCCGGGACGGCGAGGGCGACGATCCGGCGATCGAGGCTGGGGGCGGAGGCCGACACGCGTCGGCGACCGTAGCCCCGCGTCCCGGCGCTCGACGGCGGGGACACCGATCTACGATGAGCCGATGGGTCGTCCCGCCCGCTCCACCGCGCTGGCCGCCTGCGCCGCCGCGCTGGTGGCCGCGGGCTGCGGGAGCGCCGGGTCGGGCGAGCTCGCGCTGGGCTGCACCGATCGCGCGCAGGTGGAGCGCTCGCTGGCCAAGGCCCCCGCCACCGTCCGCCTGACGAGCGGCACGCTGCTGTCGGACTGCATGGGACCGACGATCTCCGACGCCGACCTGCAGTCCGTGGGCCTCGTCTACCACGAGGTCGCCGAGGCGCTGCGCGTCCGCGCGACCGCCGGCGACAGCGCCGCGGCGACGCAGCTCGGCTACCTCGTCGGGGCGACGGCGAAGGGCTCCGCGGGGACCAACGGCGTCATGGCCGAGCTCGATCGCCGCGTGTCGCTCGTGGGCGGGCGCTTCGTCGACGACGCCGCCCCCGCCCAGCAGGCCGCCCTGGAGCGCGGCCTGGCGGCCGGCACCGCGCGCGGCTAGGACCACGCGGGCGCTCGAGCACGACGTGCGCCTGCGTCTCTTCCACGCCCCCGACGGCACCCGCATCGCCTACCGCGAGGTCGGCACCGGGCCCGCGCTCGTGCTGCTGCACTCCGCGATGCTCTCCCACCGCGAGTGGGAGCCCGCGGTCGCGCACCTCACCCACCGCTTCCGCGTCGTCCTGCCCGACCTGCCGCTGCACGGCGACTCCGAGGACCGCCCACGCCACCCCTACGACCTCGACTGGTTCGCCGACGTGGTGAGCGCCTTCTGCCACGAGGTGGGCGGAACGCACCCGCTCGTCGGCGGCCACGGCATGGGCGCGGAGGTCGCGCTGCACGCCACGGTCACGGGCCGCCTGCGCCCCGCGCGCCTCGTGCTCATGCCCACGCCGCTGCACCGCCCGCCCCGCGACGCCGCCCGGCGCGAGCTGTGGCGGCTGACGACGCTGGCGGGCGCCGTGCCGGGCCTGGACCGGGCGCTCTCGCACGTCGCCGCGCGGCTCGTCTTCCGCCCCCAGCGCGGCGTCGACCTCTCCGCCCGCGCGGAGCCGGGCGCCGCCGACCTCGTCCGCCACGCCTTCGCCGACGTCGCGGGCAACGCGCCGCGGGCGCGCTCGTGGGCACGACGCGCGGCGACCTGGCCGCGGCCGGGCCGGCGGGAGCTCCTGGACGACTACGCCCGCCTCGACCTGCCCGTGCTCCTGCTGTGGGCCAGCGAGGACGCCCACCACCCCGTGGCCACCGCGGAGGAGGCGCTCGGCCTGCTCCCCGACGGGCAGCTGCGCGTGCTCTCCCGGGCGGGGTACCTGCTCGCCTACGACGACCCCGTCGGGCTGGCCCGCGAGCTCATCGCCTTCTGCGGCTGACAGGATCCGCGGCCATGGCCGACGCGTTCTACCTCCCGCTCGACGACGAGGGCGCCTTCACGTCCACGCAGCGCACCTCGGGGCCGTGGGACCCCGGCCACCAGCACGCGGGCCCGCCCGCGGCGCTCGTCGGCCGGGCGCTGCTGCGGGCCGGCGCGGCTTCCGGCCTGGTGTGCGCGCGCATGACCTTCGAGCTGCTCGGCCCGGTGCCCGTCGACGAGGTCCACGTCCGCGCCGAGGTCGTCCGGCCGGGCAGGCGGGTCCAGATGGTCGAGGCGACGCTGGAGAGCCGCGGGCGCGTCGCCGTGCGCGCCCGGGCCTGGCAGGTCGCGGGCAGCCCGGCCCCCGACGCCCCGCCCGCGGGCCCGCCGCCGCCCGCCCTGCCCGACCACGACGTCCCCCCGCCCGCGGGCTGGAACCCCGAGGGCTACCTCGGGGCGATCGAGTGGCGCTACGCCCACGGCGGCGGGCTGGACGAGCCGGGCGCCGCGGCGGCGTGGACCCGGCCGCGCATCCCGCTCGTGGCGGGCGAGCCGATCGCCCCGCTCGAGCGCGTCCTGCTCGTCGCCGACAGCGGCAACGGCATCTCCGCGCGGCTGGACATCGCCGACTGGCTGTTCATCAACACCGAGCTCACCATGCACGTGCTGCGGGAGCCGCGCGGGGAGTGGGTGCTGCTGGACGCGGAGACGTCGATCGCCCACGGCGGGGCCGGCCTCGCCCGCTCCACGCTGTCGGACGCCGAGGGCGTCGTGGGCCACGGCGCGCAGGCGCTGCTCGTCGCGCCGCGCTAGCGCCCGCAGCATGTTCGACACCAAGTCGACCTGAGCCTTAGGTTCTCCCGCCATGGGAGCGACAGCGGTCCGTCGGCGCAGGAGCACCATCACGGCGGGCGCGCTCGCGCTGCTCGTCCTCGCGGCGCCCGGCGTGGCCTCGGCGGCCGCCACCCCGGACTACCGCGCGGGCGACTACGCCGACGGCCAGGCGATGGACGTCCTGCCGCCCGGCGAGAACGGCCGGGTGACGCTCGCCGACCTCGGCCCGTTCTTCGCCAACGGCACGCGGCCGGTCAACTCCGACGACCAGCTCGTGAAGTACGCCGGGCTCCTGCACGGGGCCGCGTCGCTCACCGACGCGACCCTGGGCGACGACTTCGAGGACGAGTCCTTCGGGGTCAAGCCCGAGGACGTCGTGCGCACGGAGCGCCCCGCCGCCGACGTGGCGATCTACCGCGACCGGGCGGGGGTCCCGCACGTCTACGGCGACACCAACGAGGCGATGGCCTTCGGCGCTGGCTACGCGCAGGCCGAGGACCGCCTGTTCCTCATGGACGTCCTGCGCCACTACGGCGCCGGGAACCTGGCGTCGTTCCTCGGTGCCTCCTGCGAGTTCGAGCAGATGGACCACGACCAGCTGCTGCTCGCGCCCTACACGCCGGCCCGCGCGCAGGAGCAGGTCGACGCGCTCCCCGCGCAGTACGGCGAGCAGGGGACGCTCGCGCGGTCGCTCATCACCTCCTACGTGCGCGGCATCAACGCCTACATCGCCGCCACCCGGGTCGACGCGGCCCTGCTGCCCGCCGACTACGCCGCGGCGCTGCAGCCGCCCCTGGACTGGACGCCGGCCGACGTCGTCGCGGTCGCGGGGCTCATCGGCGGCATCTTCGGCAAGGGCGGCGGCGAGGAGCTCGCCAACGCCCGGCTGCTCCAGCACCTCGAGGCGACGCTCGGCGCCGGCCCGGGGCGCTCCGCCTTCGACCAGCTCAAGCGCCAGGACGACCCCGCCGCGCCGACCACGACCGACAAGCGCTTCGACTACGAGCACACGCCGGCCGACGTCGACTCCTCCACGACCGCCATGCCCGACGGCGGCGAGCTGCACGGCGGGCCGACCGCCACGACGCCGGGGTGCAACCTGACCGCGGCCAACCCGACGGCGACGAAGATCGTCGACGCGCTGGACACGATGCCCGCGCACATGAGCAACGCGCTCGTCGTCAACGCGGACCGCACGACGGCGGGCCACCCCATCGCGGTCTTCGGCCCGCAGGTCTCCTACTTCGCGCCGCAGATCCTCTCGGTCATCGACCTGCACTCGCCCGACTACGCGGCGATGGGCGCGTCGTTCCCGGGGACGGGGCTCGTGGAGCTCGGCCGCGGCG
>CAXUES010000035.1:7376-14170 GCA_964250185.1 uncultured Solirubrobacteraceae bacterium
CTCGGCGACCGGCGCGCCGCTGTTCGTCGGCGGCCCGCAGATCGGCTACAACTACCCCGGCCTGACGCTCGAGATGGGCCTCTACGGCCCGCACGAGCAGGTCCGCGGCGCCACCTCGGCGCCCTTCCCGGGCTACATGCTCATCGGCCGCGGCGCGGACTACGCCTGGTCGGCGACCTCGGCGGGGACCGACATCATCGACCAGCGCCTGGAGCGCATCTGCGATCCGAACGGCGGGACGCCCGCCCCGGAGGGCAAGTTCGTCGAGTTCGAGGGCCGCTGCGAGCCGATGGTCAGCGAGGACTTCCGCGAGGTCGCGGTGCCCAAGCCCGGTGGCGTCGGGGCGCCGACGACCATCACCCACGACATCTACCGCACGCGCCACGGCGTCGTGCAGGGCTGGACGACGAGCGGCGGCAGGCCGGTGGCGGTGGTCAACGAGCGCTCGACCTACGAGCACGACGTCGACTCCGTCGTCGGGTTCCTGCGCTGGGGCCAGCCCGCGCTCACGCACGATGTCGCCTCGTGGAAGCGGGGCGCGCAGGACATCGGCTACACGTTCAACTGGTTCTACGTCGACGCCGCGCACACGGGCTACTACGCCAGCGGCCGCGATCCCGTCCGCGGCGCGCGCGTGGACCCGGACCTGCCGACGTGGGGCACGGGGAACGCCGAGTGGCAGGGGATGCTGCCCCCGGAGGCCCACCCGCAGGACTCCGATCCGGCCAAGGGCTACCTCGTCTCCTGGAACAACAAGCCCGCGCCCGGGTTCGCGGCGGCCGACGACCAGTACGGCTACGGCCAGGTCTTCCGCTCGCAGATGCTCTCCGACGAGCTCGACGCGCGGCTCGCCGCCCACCCGGAGGGGCTCGTGCGCTCGCAGGTCGTCCAGGCGATGATGACCGCGGCGACGCAGGACCTCGACGGCCTGGAGGTGCTCCCGCCGCTCCTGGACGCCGTGCGGGGCCGCCCGCAGCCCGCCGGCGTGCAGGCCATGCTCGCGCAGCTGCAGGCCTGGCGGGCCGACGGCGCCCACCGCATCAAGGCCTCGACCGAGGCGACGCAGTACGACCACGCGGGCGCGGTGGCCGCGATGGACGAGCTCGAGCCCGCGCTCATCCGCGCGTTCTTCGACCCGCTGCTGGGCGGCGACGGCCTCGGGACGGTCGGATCCACCGGCGGCGCCGGGACCACGGGCTACAGCGTGCTGCCCATGCAGTTCGTCAACACGCCGAACTCGGGTGGCGCGCACCTGGGCTCGGCCTACGACGGCGGCTACGAGGGCTCTGTGCGCACCCTGCTCCAGCAGCTCTCGGGCGCGGCACCGGCCGACGCCTTCGCGCCGGTCATCACCGACGAGCTGTGCGGCGCCGGCGGCCTGGCCGACTGCCCGGCACGGATCGACGCCGCGCTCGCCGCGACCTACGCCGCCCTGGTGCAGGCCAACGGCGGGCAGGCCGACCCGGCCGCGTGGACCGCGTCCACCGAGTCGGCCGCGGCCGGGGAGACGATGCCGACGCACGACACGATCCACTTCCGCGCCCTGGGCATCGTCGGGCAGCCCGCGATCGAGTGGCAGAACCGGCCGACCTTCCAGCAGGTCGTGCAGTTCCCGCGCCACCGTCCCGAGGCGGTCGTCGCGCCGGGGACCGTCGGTGCGGGCGCCGCGGGCTCGCCCGGCGCCGCCGGCGCCGCGGGCGGGGCGGGGACGACCGGATCGGCCGGGAGCACGGGCGGCTCGGTCTCCCTGGGCTCGGGATCGGCGCCCTGCTCGAGCACCCGGCGCGTCGTCGTGCACCTGCCCCGGGCGCTGCGCTCGGCGCGGGCGACGGTCAACGGCCGCCGGGTCGCCGTGCACCGCCGAGCCGGGCGCCTGCAGGTCGTGGTCGACCTGCGCGCGCGGCGCGGCGTGCGTCCCGTGCGCCTGCGCGTGACGGCGCGCACGGCCGCCGGCAGGCGGGTGCACCGCGCGCGGACGTTCCACCCGTGCCGGGCGAGGACGCGGGGGTAGGCACGAGCGGCTCCCCGCGCCCGGTGCGGGGTACCGTCCCGGCCATGTCCGAGACCCTGTACGGCGGCGAGACGGCGAAGGCCGTCGACAACTTCCCGATCTCCGGCGAGACGGTGCCGGCCTCGGTCATCCACTGGCTCGGCGCCATCAAGGGCGCCGCCGCGCGGGTCAACGCCGAGCTCGGCCTGCTCGACGGCGACGTCGCCGCGAAGATCGCCGAGGCCGCCGACGCCGTGGCCGCGGGCACCCACGACGACCAGTTCCCGATCGACGTCTTCCAGACCGGCTCGGGGACGTCGTCGAACATGAACGCCAACGAGGTCATCGCCTCGCTCTCCGGCGCGCACCCCAACGACGACGTCAACTACGGGCAGTCCTCCAACGACGTCTTCCCGAGCGCGGTGCACCTCGCCGCCCTCGACGAGGCCAGCCACCGCCTCCTCCCCGCGCTCGCCGCGCTGGAGGGCGCCTTCGCGGCCAAGGCCGAGGAGTTCGCCGACATCGTCAAGTCGGGCCGCACGCACCTCATGGACGCCGTCCCGGTGACGCTCGGCCAGGAGCTCGGCGGGTACGCCGCGCAGGTGCGCCTGGCCCAGGAGCGCATCGCCTCGGCGCTCGTGCACGTCGGCCAGATCCCGCTCGGCGGCACCGCGACCGGCACCGGGCTGAACACCCACCCGGAGTTCGCCGCGGGCGTGCGCGCGAAGCTGGCCGAGGCGAGCGGCCTGGAGCAGATCGCCCCGCCGCTGGACCACTTCGAGGCGCAGGCCAGCCGCGACGCGCTCGTGGAGCTCTCCGGCGCGCTCAAGGTCGTCGCCGTGTCCTTCACCAAGATCGCCCAGGACCTCGCGCTCATGGGCTCGGGCCCCCGCGCGGGCATCGGCGAGCTGCTGCTCCCCGAGCTGCAGAAGGGCTCCTCGATCATGCCGGGCAAGGTCAACCCGGTCATCCCCGAGGTCGTCCTGCAGGTCAGCGCGCAGGTCATCGGCAACGACACCGCGGTGACGATCGGCGGCATGCAGGGCCAGTTCGAGCTCAACGTGCGCATCCCGCTCATCGCGCGCAACGTCCTGGCCTCCATCCACCTGCTCACCACGACCGCCACCGCCCTGCGCGAGAAGTGCATCGAGGGGCTGCGGGCCAACGAGGACGGCTGCCGCCGCTCGGCCGAGTCCACGCTGGCCACGGCCACCGCGCTCAACCTGGAGATCGGCTACGACAAGGCCGCCGCGATCGTCAAGGACGCGGCCGCGAGCGGTCGGCTCCTGCGCGAGGTCGCGCTGGAGCAGGGCGTCGACGAGGCGACCTTCGACAAGGCGATCGACCTGCGGAGGATCGCGGCGGGCAACCAGGCCTGAAGGTCCCGAGCGCCCGGTGTCAAGATCCGACGCGTTCGGACCGATGATGCCGGGTGCCCTCGTTCCGCTCAGCGCCGCTCGGTGAGGACATCGCGGGGCGCACGACCGACAGCGAGCGGCAGCTGCGCGTGCGCATGGTCGCCGCGGGCGCCTGGCTCACGCTGGCCATCGTCGTGGCGGGCGCGGTGTGGGTCGCCGCGACGTGGGACCGCCCGAACCGCGACATCCTGACGGCGCTCGTCGCGCTGGCCGCCGTCGGGGCGCTCGTCATGCTGGTCATCCCGGCGCGGCTCGTCGTCCGCGGCCACTCGCACGAGCCCTTCCTGCTCGCGTGGAGCGCGGCCGACATCGTCATCGTGGCGATCGCCGCGATCGCCGACGGCGGCGTGCGCAGCCCGGCGATGCTGCTGCTCGTCCTGACGCTCATCTTCGCCGCGCTCTCCTACCCCCGCGGCTCGGTCATCCTGGTCAGCGCCCTGTCGGTGCTCGCCGTCCTCGTGGTCGGCCTCACCCGCAGCGCGGCCGACCCCGCGCCGGATCCCGTGTTCCTCTGCGGGCTCATCGTCACGCTCACGCTCGCCGGCGCGATGTGCGCCTGGCAGGCCCAGATCCAGGCGGACCGCCGCGACGAGCTCGCCCGGCTCTCGCGCTCGGACCCGCTCACGAGCTGCCTGAACCGGCGCGGCCTCGCGACGGTCCTGGACCGCGCGCTGCGGCGCGCGCTGCACGACGGCGGCGCGCTCTCGCTCGTGTCGCTCGACCTCGACGACTTCAAGGCGGTCAACGACCGCGACGGGCACGCCGCCGGCGACCACCTCCTCCAGTGGGTCGCCGCGGAGCTGGAGGAGCTGCTGCGCCCCGGCGATGCGCTGGGGCGGATCGGCGGCGACGAGTTCACCGTGCTGCTGCCCGGCATGGAGCGCGAGGAGGCCGCCGAGATCGCGTTGCGCCTCCGCGACGCGCTGGCCGTGCGCGTGGGCGCCTCGGTCGGGATCGCCTGCGCGCCGGCCGACGGCTCCGACGGCGAGGCGCTGCACCGGCGGGCCGACGGCGACCTCTACGCCATGAAGCGCCGCCGCGCGGCGCTCGCCCGCGCCTAGGGCGCCGACGAGGCCGGCGTGAACAACCGGCGGACCGTCGCCACGCTCGGCTTCGCCTTGCCGGCGTAGTCGAACAGGCCCTTCTGGTTGAGCCCGCGGACGAGGCGGATGTCCGGGGCCTGCGAGCGGATCGAGCCACCCGCGAACGTCGGCGCCACCGCGAAGTCGCGCAGGTTCCACACGAGCATGCCGGTGAGGCCCTTGAGCTTGCGGTAGACGTCGATGTGCAGCTGCAGCAGGTCGCGCTGGAAGTCGTAGCCGCCCGGGGAGCCCGTGGCGTTGGCGCCGTTGGCCTCCGCGCCGAACTCCGTCACCGCGATGACCTTGTCCGGGAAGATCCGCTGGATCTTGCGCACGTGCGCGCGGATCGCGGCGGCGATCTGCGTCTTGGGCAGGCCCAGGTCCTCATACCAGCCGATGTAGTTCGTGTCGCCGATCGCGTCGATGTCGTCGTACATCGGCCCGGCCACGTCCGGCGGGTGCGGGCCCCAGATGTCCAGCCCGACGAGGCGGCCCGGGTCACGCGACTTGAGGAGCTTGGCGGAGCCCTCGATCCAGCTCGCCTGGCCGTCGGGGTGGCCGTTGCCGGCGATCTCGTTGGCCAGGTTCCAGACGATGATGCTCGGGTGCGTCTGGGCCTGCTCCAGGGTCGTGACCACCCGCGCGGTGGACTGCGCGCGCAGGCGCGGCGTCTTGGAGGTCCAGGCGCCCGGCGCGTCGACGGGGCCGATGCCCTGCCAGATCATGATGCCCGCGGCGTCGAGGCGCTCGAGCAGCGCGGGGTTCAGCGGGTGCTGCGCGCGCGTCGCGTTGGCGCCGATCGCCTTGAGCTCGGCCACGAGCTGGTCCATCTGGTCGCCGGTGACCGCGTCGCCGACGCCGGGGAAGTCCTCGTGGATCGAGGCGCCGCGCAGCTCGATGGGCTGCCCGTTGAGCTCCAGGCGCCGCCCCTCGGTGCTGAGCTGGCGCAGGCCCGTGCGCAGGCGGTAGGTCGACTCGCCCGGGACCTGCAGGACGACGTCGTAGAGCGAGGGCGACGTCGGGCTCCACAGCGCGGGGGTGGGCACGACGACGCTGGCGCGGACCGTGCGGTCGCCCCGCGGCGGCACCTGCACCGTGCCGAAGGCGACGTCCTGGCTCGCGTCGCCGCGGCTCAGCGTCCCCTGGACCGGGATCGCACGGGCGGCGTCCGTGCGGTTGTGGACGCGGACCGAGAGGTCCACGCGCGCGGCGCCGTCGCCCTGCAGCGTCGTGGTGACGGTGGGCGCGGCGAGCGTCGAGCGCCCGAGCGGGCGCAGCGTGACCTCGCGGTTGATGCCGCCGAAGTTGAACCACGTGCGGTGCCAGGCGGCGAGCTTCATCGCGGCCGGGTCGCGCCAGTCGGCGCGGACCACGACGCGGTGGCGCCCGCGCGTGAGGGCGAGGTCGGTCTCGAAGGGCAGGTACTCGCCGGTGTGGCGGGCGACCTCGCGGCCGTCCACCCAGACGGTGGCCTTGTGGTTGACCGACTCGAAGCGCAGGGCGTAGTCGCCGTTGGCAGGCACGTCGACGGTGGTCCGGTACCAGCCGATGCTGCCCTGGTGGGAGGTGATGCCGGCCTGCCCCGTCACGCGCGAGGCGTTGGGGGAGTTGGGCACGCTGACCTCCGAGCCCGAGAACGTGCCCTTGGCCCAGCCCGCCCGCAGCCCCTTGTCCGCGCCGTCGCTGCGCAGCGTCCAGGGCCCGGTGAGCGCCACGCGGCCGTCGGGGCCCTCGTAGGCGACGGGCGGATCGCCCTGCTCCGGGCCCATGACGATGCGCGCGGCCTGCCCGCGGGCGCCGGGCACCTCGCGCGCCGCGGCCGCCACGACGACGGCGACGATGGCCACCGCGAGGGCGAGCAGGAGCAGGCGCACGCGCGTGCCGCCAAGGACGTGGGAGGTCGGCTCGCGGGAAGGCACGTGCGGCGCCGGAGGGTACCTCCCCGGGGTGTCAGCCGCGCCTGACGCCCCGGGGAGCGGTGCGTCAGCCGACGTTGAGGGCCGCGTACTTCACGTACAGGTACTCGTTGATCCCCTCGGCCCCGCCCTCGCGGCCGAAGCCCGACTGCTTGACGCCGCCGAAGGGCGCCGCGGCGTTGGAGACCACGCCCTGGTTGAGGCCGACCATGCCGCTCTCGAGCCCCTCGACGACCTCGAAGGCCCGGTCCAGCGACTGCGTGTAGGCGTAGGCCACCAGGCCGAACTCGGTGCGGTTGGCCGCGGTGAGCGCCTCCTCGTCGGTGGAGAAGGTGGCGATCGGGGCGACCGGCCCGAAGATCTCCTCGTCGAGCATGCGCGTGCCTTC
>CAXUES010000035.1:14180-14463 GCA_964250185.1 uncultured Solirubrobacteraceae bacterium
GAGTGATTTTTCATCCGATAATCTTTTTAATCTTCTCTAAATCTTTCATTGCCGCCGCCCGTGCGCACGTCGGCGCCGCGGTCGCGCGCGTCCTGGACGAGCTCGTCGACCTTGTCGCGCTGGTCGCCGTCGATGAGCGGGCCGACGTCGACGCCCGCCTCGGTGCCGCGGCCGATCTTCAGGGCGCCCATGCGCTCGGAGAGCTTGGTGGCGAACTCCTCGGCCACCGACTCGTGGACGTGGAAGCGGTTGGCCGCGGTGCACGCCTCGCCGACGTTGCGCA
>CAXUES010000036.1:0-14313 GCA_964250185.1 uncultured Solirubrobacteraceae bacterium
CCCGCGCGGGCCAGGCCGACGGCGATCGCCGCGCCGATGCCCGAGGTGGAGCCCGTGACGAGGGCGGTGCGTCCCGACAGGTCGATCTGCATGGGCCGAGACGCTAGGAGGCCGCGCGGCGCTGGAGCCACATCTCCACGTCGTCCAGCGCGGCGAAGCCGTAGAGCTCGTAGAGGCCGTGGGCGTCGGCGGTGGCCAGCGCGAGCTTGCCCGTCACCTGCAGGTCGGGGTGGGCCACGATCGCCGCGACGAGCGCCTTGCCGACCCCGTGGCCGCGGGCCGCGTGGGCGACGAAGACGTCCTCGAGGTAGCCGAAGGTGGCCCGGTCGGTGATGACCCGGGCGAAGCCGACCAGCACCCCGTCGCCGTGGGCGCCGAAGCACAGCGAGTTGGCGATCGCCCGCTCGGTGACCTCCCGCGGGCGGCCGATCGCCCAGTAGGCCTCCTCGCTGAGCCAGCGGTGGACGAGGTCGTGGTCGAGGCGGGCGGGGTCGGTGGAGATCTCGACGTCCATGGCGGGGAGCCTCGCACGGGCGGTGTGCCACGGTGGGACGCGCATGGCGTCTCGCAGGTCCCGTCCCACCCGTCGCGCGCCGGCGCGACGCCGCTCCCCGGCGGCCGCGCGCAGGCGGGCGGTGCTGCTGCTCGTCGTCGCCGTCGCGGCTGGCGTGCTCGCCGCGCTGGCGATCCGCGCCCGCGACGACGGCCCGCCGCCCGTGGCCGGCGCGATCGGCCCACAGCCGCGCCTGGGGTCCGGAGCCGATCCGCTCGCGTACTCCGCGCAGCGCCGGCGCGACCTCGAGGCCCGCGCCGCGCGCGGCCTGGCCCATCCGCTCTACGCCTTCTCGCCCGGCGGCGCCGTGGCCAGCGCGGCGCGCGTGGCGGCGTTCCGCCCGGCGATCGAGGCGGCGACGCGGGGCACCGACGTCGACCCGGATGTGCTGGAGGGGATGGTCCTGCTCGAGTCGGCCGGCCGGCCCGATGCGATGGCCTCGAACGACCTGCGCGGCGCCGTCGGGCTGACGCAGATCCTCGCTGAGACGGGCACGAGCCTGCTCCACCTGCGCGTGGACGTCGGTGCCTCGCGCACGCTCACACGGCGCATCCGCCGGGGCGGGCCGCGCACGGCGGCGCGGGAGGCCGAGCGCCGGCGCGTCGACGAGCGCTTCGACCCGGTCAAGTCGCTGCGGGCCACCGTGCGCTACCTCGAGTTCGCCCGGGGCGAGCTGTCGGACCGCGAGGACCTCAGCGTGGCGAGCTACCACATGGGCGTCGGCAACCTGCAGACCGCGCTGGCCCGCTTCGACGAGGGCGACGACGTCCCCTACGCCGAGCTCTTCTTCGGCTCCTCCCCCGTCGACCACCCCCGCGCCTACCGCTTCCTGTCGGGCTTGGGCGACGACTCCTCGACCTACCTGTGGCGGGTACGGGCGGCCGAGCAGATCATGGCGCTGTGGCGGCGCGACCCGAGCGGGCTGAGCGTGGAGGCCACGCGCCAGACCGCCAAGAACTCCGCCGAGGAGGTCCTGCACCCCAGCTCGGAGACGACGTCCTTCGCCACGCCGGGCGACCTGCGCGACGCGGTCGACGACGGCCACGTCGTGGCGCTCCGGGGGCTGCCGGACGTCGGGGTGCGCGTGGACGCCTCCGTCGGGGAGCTCGCCCCGCGCCTGGACGAGCCGCGCTCCCTCTACCGCCACCTGCAGCCCGGGGCGCTCGCGCTGCTGCGCTTCGTCGGCGCGGGCGTGCGGCAGCTCTCCGGGGACACGGCGCCGCTCACGCTCACGTCGGCCGCGCGCGACGACCGCTACCAGCGGCTGCTCACCGCGCGCAACATCGAGGCGACGCGCAGCTACTCGCTGCACACCACGGGCTGGGCCTTCGACATCTCGCGCACCTACGCCTCGCGCGACCAGGCGCTGGCCTTCCAGTTCCTGCTCGACCGGCTGACCGCGCTGGACCTCATCGCCTGGGTGCGCGAGCCCGGGGCGATCCACTTGACGGTGTCGGCCGACGCCCAGCGCTTCCTCGCGGCGCAGCCGTAGGCGCGAGGATCTGCGCCATGGACCTCGGGCTGGACGGCAAGGGCTTCCTGGTGTGCGGCGCCAGCCGCGGGCTGGGACGGGCGGTGGCGGAGGCGCTGGTGGCCGAGGGCGCCCGGGTGGTCGTGGCGTCGCGGTCGCCGGACGAGGCCGCAACGGCGCTCGGCCCGTCCGCCGCGGCGCTCGCGCTCGACGTGGGCCGGCCGGACCTCGACGCGGCACTGGAGGCCGTGGCGGCGCTGCCCAGCTTCGACGGCGTGCTGCTCAGCACGGGCGGCCCGCCGCCCGGCGACGCGCTCGCGCTGACCGACGAGCAGTGGTCCGGCGCCTTCCGCGACCTGGTCGGCGGGCCGGTCGCGCTGCTGCGCGCGCTCGTGCCGCGGCTCGTCCCCCCGGCGTCGGTCCTGTGGGTCACCTCAAGCTCGGTCCGCCAGCCCATCCCGGGGCTGGACGCCTCCAACCTCCTGCGCCCGGGGATCGCCGCGCTCGTCGGGTCGCTCGCCCGCCAGCTCGGCCCGGCGGTGCGCGTCAACGCGATCGCACCGGGCCGGATCGACACCGACCGCGTGCGCGAGCTCGACGCCGCGCGGGCGGCGGCGGGCGGCACCGACCGCGACGCGCAACGGGCGGCCGCGGCGGCGTCCATCCCGCTCGGGCGCGACGGCGAGCCCGCCGAGTTCGCCCGGGTGGCCGCGTTCCTGCTCTCCCCCGCCGCCTCCTACGTCAGCGGCGCGTCGTTCCAGGTGGACGGCGGGAGCGTGACCGCCGTGCCCTAGGCCGTCAGGCCGAGGATGAGCTGCGCGGCCTCCAGCGGCGCGTCGAGCTGGACGCCGTGGCCGATCCCGTCGAGCAGCACCCAGTCGGCGTGCGGCAGCGTGGCCTGCAGGCCCGCGGCGGCGCGGGGCCAGGGCAGGATGCGGTCCGCGGCGCCCCAGACGATCCTGATCGGGCCCGTGAGGCGCTCCGCGTCGAGGTCCCAGCGCTCCGGCGGCAGCTCGAGCACGCGGCGGTCGACGCCGGCCACCGCGCGGATCGCGTCGGCCACGACGTCGGGCGCGAGCGGGCCCGCGTCCTCGCACTGCAGCTCCATCGCCCGGCGCCGGCCCTCGGCGGTGGCGCTCGCCGCGTCGGCGTGCGCGGCGCCGCTGCGGGCCAGGGCGACGAGCGTGCGCTGGAGGGGGAGCACCTCGGCGGCGAGCAGGTCGTCGCCGTCGGCCCATCCGCCGGCGGGCGCCAGCGCGACGACCGAGCGCGCACGACCCCGCGCCGCGAGGCGCAGCGCGAGGTGCCCGCCCAGCGACGTGCCCGCGATGTGGGCGGTGGCGAGGCCGGCGTCGTCCAGCACGCGCTCCAGGGCGTCCGCCAGGGCGTCGAGCGCCCCGGCGGGAGCATCCGCGAGCGGCGGCCCGCCCCAGTGCCCCGGGAGCGTCGGCGCGAGCACGTCGTGGCGGGCCTCGAGCACCGGCAGGG
The DNA here is from genome assembly GCA_964250185.1 of uncultured Solirubrobacteraceae bacterium. Lineage (GTDB taxonomy): Bacteria > Actinomycetota > Thermoleophilia > Solirubrobacterales > Solirubrobacteraceae > Paraconexibacter. The sequence continues at coordinate 3,513 of CAXUES010000036.1, forward strand.
TGGGCGCCCACGTCCGCCAGGTCTCCAGGACGCCGTGGACGAGCAGCAGCGGCTCGCCCGCGCCGCTCCGGTGCAGCGCGGCGGGCGGACGGGCTACGGCGCGGCTCCCGCGGTGGCGTCCGGCGTCGTGGCCGTCGCGTCGGGCGCCGGGGTGGTCGCCGCGGGCGCCGGGGTGGTGGTCGCCGGGGTCGTCGCCTCGGGCTCCGGGGTGGTCACCGTGACCGTCGGCGCCTGCGCCGGGGTGGTCACCGTGGTCGTCGGTTCGGCCTCGGGCGCCGTGGTGGTGCGCTTCGTGGTGGACGTCGTCGTCGTCGCGGGCGTCTTGTCCTTCTTGGACGAGCCCGAGCTGCGGCCCTGGAAGAGCGTGGTCGCCTTGCCGCTGGACCCGAGCGACTGGCCGGCGATGAGCTCCGGGACCGTGTAGATCACGGCGGCGATGACGAACGCCAGCAGGCCGGTGACCAGGCCGACGCGCACCCAGCGACGGCTGACCCGGACGCGCGAGTGCGTGCGGTGCACCGTCATCGGCGTCAGCGTCGGGTCGCCCCCGTCCGGGGACTGCACGAGCGTCGGCTCGGCCTCGCCCCGCGGGGCGGTCGCCCGGCCGCGGGCGCGGGTCGGGGCCAGCGGCGCGCCGAGCGTCGTCGTGACCACGGCGGCGGGCTTCTCCAGCGCCTCGCGGACGAGCGCGACGATCACCGGCGTCATCGCGGTGGCGACGAGCGTGCCGCTCTGCCAGATCTTCGACGTGACGTAGGCGGCGGCGGCCGAGGAGACGGCCGCGATGAGCAGCGTCAGCGGGTTGACCGAGCTGCGCGCGGGCGGCGCGGCCGGCTGCACGGGCTGCTGCGGACGGGTGGAGGAGGACTGGCTCGACAACGGGGGCTCGCTCTCGGTCGGGAGGAGGGACGGGACCGGAGGACCTCGGACCGGGCGGAGCGCGCGCGCCGGGGAGGGCCTCCCCACGTTGTAGCGACGTGGGGAGGCGGCGACCTGCGGGCTAGGCGGAGAGCCCGCGGGCGACCTCGGCCATGTGCTCCGCGGTGATCCCGAGGTGCTCGAGGACCTCGTCGCCCGGGGCGCTGGCCCCGAAGCGGTCCACGGCGACCGACGCGTCGACGTACTTCGCCCAGCCCATCGACACCGCGGCCTCGATGGAGACCTTGGGGCGGTCCTTGGGCAGCACGGAGGCCTTGTAGTCGTCGTCCTGCTCCTCGAAGAGCTCCCAGGAGGGCATGGAGACGACCTGGGCCTGCACGCCGTCGGCGGCGAGCAGGTCGGCGGCGGCGAGAGCCGTGTGGACCTCGGCGCCCGTGCCGACGAGCACCGGGCCGTCGCCCTCGCGCAGCACGTAGGCGCCGCGGCCGACCTCGTTGGGGCCGTCGAGGATGGGCAGGTCCTGGCGGGAGAAGACGAGCACGACGGGTCCGTTGACCTCCTCCAGCGTGACGCGCCACGCCTCGGCGGTCTCGTTGGCGTCGGCCGGGCGGATGACCGTGAGCTCGGGGATCGCCCGCAGCGCGGCGAGGTGCTCCACGGGCTGGTGGGTCGGGCCGTCGGCGCCCAGCGCGATCGAGTCGTGGGTGTACACCCAGGCGACCGGCAGCTGCTGGAGCGCGCTGAGGCGGATCGCCCCGCGCATGTAGTCCGAGAACTGCATGAACGTCGAGCCGTAGGGGCGTAGGATCCCGCCGTGGGCGGCCAGGCCGTTGACGGCGCCGCCCATGCCGTGCTCGCGCACGCCCCAGAAGACGTTGTGGCCGGTGCCGCCCACCTCGAAGCGGTGGTCGGGACCGCCCGGGAACTCCGTCTTGGTCGACTCGGAGAGGTCCGCGGCGCCGCCGACCATCGTCGGGACGTAGTCGGAGAAGGCCGCCATGACCTCCTTGCCCGCCCCACGGGTGGCCAGCTTGTCCTTGGACCACTCGATCTTGCCCTTGCCCAGCGCCTCGGTCAGGCCGGCCAGCGGCTTGGGGAACGGCAGGTTCCACCCCGCGTCCCACTCCGCCGCGCGGTCGGCGTCGGCCTCGCGCCAGGTGGCGAAGCGCTGCTTCCACTCCTCGTGGGCGGCCTTGCCCGCCTCGGCGCCCTGGCGGAAGTGCTCGTAGACGCCGTCGGGGATGACGAAGCTCTGGTCGGGATCCCAGCCCATGACCTCCTTGGTGGCTCGGACCTCGTCCTCGCCGAGCGCGGAGCCGTGGGCCTTGGAGGTGCCCTGCTTGTTGGGCGAGGGGTAGCCGATGACCGAGGTGACGCGGATGAGCGTCGGCTTGTCGGTGACGCGCTTGCCCTCCTCGATGGCCGACTCCAGCGCGACGAGGTCGTTCGCGTCGTGGACGGACTGCACGTGCCAGCCGTAGGCCTCGAAGCGCTTGGTGACGTCCTCGGAGTCGAACGACAGCGACGTGGGGCCGTCCAGCGAGATCGAGTTGTCGTCGTAGAGGTAGATCAGCCGGCCGAGGCCGAGCTTGCCCGCCAGCGACGCGGCCTCGGAGGCGATGCCCTCCATGAGGTCGCCGTCGGAGACGATCGCGTACGTGTAGTGGTCCTGGACCTCGGTGCCGTAGCGGGTGCGCAGGAAGTCCTCGGCCATCGCCAGGCCGACGCCGTTGGCGAAGCCCTGGCCCAGCGGCCCCGTCGTCAGCTCGACGCCGGGCGTGGAGTGGATCGGGTCGCGCTCGGGGTGGCCCGGGGTCTTGGAGTCCCACTCGCGGAAGCTCTTGATGTCGTCCAGCGAGATGTCGTAGCCCGCGAGGTGCAGCGTGGCGTACTGGAGCATCGAGCCGTGGCCCGCGGAGAGCACGAAGCGGTCGCGGTCGGGCCAATCGGGGTCGCTCGGATCGATCTTCATGACCTTCCCGTACAGGAGGAACCCGACGGGGGCCATGGCCATGGGCATGCCGGGGTGGCCGTTGGCGGCCCGCTCGATGGCATCCATGGCCAGCGTGCGGATGGTGTCGACGCTGAGCTGGTCGAGGTCCGTGGACGTCGTCGAGGACAAGAGCTCTCCTAGGTGTTCGGTGTGGTGCGGTGCACGGTCGTGCGGCGGGGTGGGCGGCTAGCCTTCCACGCCATGTCAGCCGATCTTGCCCTCGTCCTCGTCGAGATCCCCAAGGGTTCACGGAACAAGTACGAGTGGGACGAGGAGCTGCAGGCGATCAAGCTCGACCGCTTCCTCTTCTCCTCGGTGGTCTACCCGACGGACTACGGCTTCATCCCGCGGACCCACGGCGAGGACGGCGACCCGCTGGACGCCATGTGCCTCGTGTCGGAGCCCACGTTCCCCGGCTGCATCATCCCGGTCAAGGTCGTCGGGCTCTTCCGGATGACCGACGACGGCGCGGTGGACGACAAGGTCCTCTGCGTCCCGCAGCACGACCCGAACTGGGCCGGCGTCAACGTCCTGGAGGACGTCACCGACTCCATGCAGGCCGAGATCGCCCACTTCTTCGCGATCTACAAGGGCCCGGAGGGCAAGGTCGTCGAGGTCGACGGCTGGTACTCCAAGGAGGACGCCCTGGAGACGATCGACGCGGCCCGGCAGCGCTGGGAGCGCCGGGCCGCGTGAGCCGCTAGCGGGAGTACTTCTCCACGATCAGGCCCTCGGCGAGCGGGACCTGGACCTCGGAGCGCACGGGCAGGCGCTCCACGCGACCGCTCATCGTGTCGACGTTGAGCTGCAGCCAGCCCGGGATGCGCCCGACGGAGTCCAGCGCCTCCTCGACGAGCGGGGTGATCGTCGTGGTCGGCTTGATGGCGACGGTGTCGCCGGCCTTCACGCGACGCGAGGGGATGTCGCAGCGCGTGCCGTTGACGAGCACGTGGCCGTGCGTGGTGAACTGGCGGGCCTGGCGGCGCGTCGAGGCGAGGCCGAGGCGGTAGACGACGTTGTCGAGGCGGCGCTCGAGCAGCTCGATGAGCGCCTCGCCCGTGGTGACGTCGGTGCGGCGCTGGGCGCGCTCCATGATCGTCCGGAACTGGCCCTCGCGGATGCCGTAGTACGTCTTGGCCTTCTGCGACTCGCGCAGCTGCAGGGCGTAGACCGACGGCGGGCGGCGGCGCATGCGGCCGTGCTGGCCGGGAGGCGTGGCGCCGCGGCGGATGAGCGCCGTCTTGCCGTTGATGCGGCGCAGGCCCTTGAGCTCGAGGTCGACGCCCTCGCGGCGCTCGAGGCGCTCGACGGGTCCGGTGTAGCGACCCACTAGGCCGCGGAGGTGGTGCTGGACATGGCCCGCAGGGTACCCATGTCCTACCGAGTCGGTCGGCTATGGCGCGCCGACGATGCTCCCGCCGGCGGCGCGGATCGCGTCGAGCGCGCGCCCGCCGTCGCCCGCGGAGCGCTCCACGGGCCGGGTGGCCCCGGCGTCGACGGTCACCGCGAAGCCCTCGCGCCGCGCGTCCAGGGCCGTGTGCAGCACGCAGAAGTCCGTGGCCAGGCCGACGACGAGGAGCTCCTCGGTGCCGCGCCCGCGCAGGAGCGCCGCCAGGTCGGTGCCGTCGAAGCCCGAGTAGCCCTCGGTGGCCGGGTCCTGCCCCTTGTCGACCACCACGTCGATGCGCGCGACGTCGAGCGCCTCCGAGAGCTCGGCGCCCGGGGTGCCCTGGACGCAGTGCACCGGCCAGGTGCCGCCGTGCTCCACGAAGGAGCCGTGGTCGCGCGGGTGCCAGTCGCGGGTGGCGACGACGAGGTCGAAGCGCTCGTGGCGCAGCAGCGCCGCGATCGGCGCGAGCACCGCGTCGCCGTCGGGCACCCCGAGCGCGCCGCCCGGGAGGAAGTCGTGCTGGACGTCGACGACGACGAGGGCCCGGCCCGGCACGGTCAGTGCGGTCCGACGCCGGCGCCGCTCTCCGCGCCCGGGGCGAGGACGAAGTCGCGCACGGGGACGTCCCCGAGGACCTCGTCGATGGCGTCGAGGACCTGCGCGCTCAGGACGATCCCGCTCGCCGCGGCGTTGTCGTGGACCTGCTCGGGCCGGGAGGCGCCGATGATCGCCGAGGCGACCTCGGTGCGCCGCAGGACCCAGGCCAGCGCGAGCTGGGCCAGCGTGAGCGCCCGCGCCTCGGCGATCGGCTTGAGCTTCTCCACCGCCTCCAGGGTGCGGTCGTCCAGGCGCCGGCCGATGAAGGTGCTCATCGTCCTGCTCGCCGCGCGCGAGTCGGCGGGCGGCGCCTCCCCCGGCTTGTACTTGCCCGTGAGGATGCCCTCGGCCAGCGGCGACCAGACGACCTGCGAGATGCCGTGCGAGGCGCAGCGCTCGAAGACGTCGACCTCCGGGCCCCGCCAGAGCATCGAGTACTGGGGCTGGGAGGAGACGAACTTCACGTCGTCGCGGGCGCGCAGGCCCCAGTCGATCTGCTCCGGCGTCCACTCCGAGAAGCCGATCGCGCGGACCTTGCCGGCGCGGACGACGTCGGCCAGCGCCTCCATCGTCTCCTCGACCGGGGTGCGGATGTCGAAGCGGTGGCACTGGTAGAGGTCGATGTGGTCGGTCTGCAGGCGCTCCAGCGACGCGTCGACCTGCGTGTGGATCTGCTCGGAGGAGAGGCCCTTGCCGAGCGAGGTGCCGAAGTAGACCTTCGTGGCCAGGACGTAGGAGTCGCGGTCGTAGGCCTTGAGGATCTCGCCCCAGGCGGTCTCCGCGGCGCCGTCGCCGTAGGCGTTGGCGGTGTCGAAGAACGTGATGCCGGGGGCGCGTCACGGACGCCGCGTGGGTGCGGCCCGCCTTCCTCGGCCTGCTCGCGCCCCACGCCGCCGGAGTAGGTCAGCCAGGAGCCCAGGCCGATCTCCGAGACCTCGATGTCGCTGTCGCCGAGCCGTCGCGTGCGCATGGGACCTCGCCTGCCCGGCCTGCGGCGCCGTGGAACGCGCCCGGCTAGCGCGGAGCGGGCGGCCCAGGCGGGCTGACGATGTCCCGGCCGGTGGGGCGCAGGTCGGCGTCGAGCTCGAGCTGCCAGTAGTAGCGGGTGAAGGTCACCCCGGCGGTGAACTCGCCGACGTGGGGCTCGGGCTCCTCGCCCGCGGCCATCCGGGCGATGAGCTCGGGGTAGCTGCGCCCGGGCAGCGCGGCGTAGACCGGCGCGGGGAAGGCGCCCCCGAAGCGCGTGTTCACGTCGGTGATCCCCAGGCCGAGCTCGCTGTCGCGGAAGGCCTGCACGGTGCAGGGACCCACCACCTCGAGCGCCTCGACGACGCGCCGGCCGAGGTCGATGAGCTCGTCGTCGTGGATGACCGTGCCCTTGATCGACTCGCCGCCGCGGCTCTCCAGCATCGTCCGCGGGATGGCGTTGAGGCAGCGCCCGCGGCGGTCGGAGAGGCAGTCGATGGAGAACTCCGGCCCGTCCATGAGCACCTGGAGCATCACGGGCTCCTTGACGTAGTCGACGAAGAACGCGGCCTCGCGGGCGTCGGCGGCGGGGTGGATCGAGCGCGCGCCCGAGCCCTGGCGCGGCTTGACCATCACGGGCCAGCGGGGCGGTTCCTCGCCCGGGCGCACCGTGGGCGGGCTGGGCAGGCCGTGGGCGAGCAGCAGGTCGTGGGCCTCGAGCTTGTCGAAGGTCGCGCGGGCGACGTCGGCGCTCGGCACGAGGGCGGGCAGGTCGCCCCGGGCGCGCGCGTGGGCCAGCACCTCGATGTCCAGGTCGGTGAGCGGGACGACCGCGCCGACGTCGTGCTCGGCGCACAGCGCCTGCAGCGCGGGCACGTAGCCCGGGTCGTCGATGCGCGGCACCGACGTGCGCACCGTCGCCGCGTACTGCGCCGGCGCGAGCGGGTTGGGGTCGGCCGCCACGACCGTCGTGTGCTGGGCGAAGGCGCTGACGATGTCGTAGCGCTTGCCGACGCCGGTGAGCAGGACCGCTGGTGCCATCGACCGGGCAGCCTTGCACGTCCCCCACGGGCGTGGCGATGATGGTCGGCATGGCGACCGTGGCCGTCTTCCCCTCCGTCCTGGGCGTCGGCGACGGCGTCGCGGACGCCGTGGCGCGCCTGGAGGCCGCGGGCCACGCGGTCCGGGTGGTCGACCCGCTTGAGGGCCGCTCGTTCGACGCCTACGAGCCGGCGATGGCCCACACGGAGGAGCTCGGCTTCCCGGTGCTGATGGAGCGCGCCCTGGAGGGCGTGGCCGACCTGCCCGACGACCTCGTCGTCGCCGGGTTCTCCAACGGCGCGGCGATGGCCGAGCTCGTCGCCGTGCGCCGGCCCGTCGGCGGGGCGGTCCTCCTCGCGGGCGCGGTCCGGCTGGAGTGGCTCGGCGCCGAGGGCTGGCCCGCCGGGGTCCCCGCGCAGGTCCACGCGGCCACGGACGATCCCTTCGACGACGGCGAGCTCGCCGGGTTCATGGCCGACGTGGCGGGCGCGGACGCGCGGATCGAGCGCTTCGACTACGAGCTGACCGGCCACCTCTTCATGGACCCGTCGCTGCCCCGGGAGCACGACGCGCCCGCCACCGAGCTGCTGTGGCAGCGCGTCCTCGCCTTCCTCGCCGACCGCTAGCCGAGCGCCCGTGCCGATCGACTTCCACGCCGCGGCCAACCGCCGCACCTACGCCGGCCGCGATGCCGACCCGGGCTGGCAGGCCGCGATGCGGGCGATCGTCGACCCGACGGGGTGCGCCGTCATCGACGTGGGCTGCGGCGGGGGGACGTACGCCCGGGCCTGGCTCGACCTCGGCGCCGCGTCGGTCACCGGGGTCGACTTCAGCGCGCAGATGCTCTCCGCGGCGCGCGAGGACGCCGCGGGACGGGCGGGCCTGCGCTTCGTGCGGGGCGACGCGGCGGCGACGGGCCTGCCCGCCGCCTCGGCCGACGTCGTCTTCTCCCGCGCGGTCATCCACCACGTCGCCGACCTCGGCGCGGTCATGGCCGAGGCCGCGCGGCTGCTGCGCCCGGGCGGCACGCTGGTCGTGCAGGACCGCACCCCGCAGGACGTCGAGCAGCCCGGGAGCGCGGACCACCCCCGGGGCCTGGTGCTGGAGCGCTTCCCGCGGCTGCTCGACGTCGAGCGGGCCCGGCGCCCGGACGGCGAGCGGGTGCTGGCCGCGATCGCGGCAGGGGGCCTGCGCGACGGGCGCGCCACGTCCCTCTGGGAGCTGCGCCGCCGCCACGCCGACCGCGAGGACCTCCTCGCGGAGCTCCGCGCGCGGACGGGGCGCTCCCTGCTGCACGAGCTCGACGACGCGGAGCTCGAGGAGCTCGTGGCGCACCTGCGCGACGCGCTGCCGGAGGGACCCGTCGACGAGCATGACCGCTGGACGCTGTGGAGCGCCCGGGCCTAGGTCCAGCCGCCCGTGCTGCCCTTGTAGGTCCCCTCGCCGCCCAGGACGACCTGGATCGAGCGCCTGACGATCTCCAGGTCCAGGCGCAGGGAGCGGTGCTCGATGTACCAGAGGTCGAGCTCGATGCGCTGCGACCAGGGGATCGACGCGCGGCCGTTGACCTGGGCCCAGCCCGTCAGGCCGGGACGCACGGCCAGGCGCCCGCGCTGGCGCTCGGTGTACTGGGCGACCTGCACCGGCACGGTGGGCCGCGGCCCGATGAGGCTCATCTCGCCGCGCAGGACGTTGAGCAGCTGCGGGAGCTCGTCCAGCGACGTGCGGCGCAGGAGCGCGCCGACGCGGGTGATGCGCGCGTCGCCCTCGGTGATGGCCAGGCCCGCGCCGAGGTGCTCGGCCCCGGAGACCATCGTGCGCAGCTTGAGGACCTCGAACTCGGCGCCGTCCAGTCCCACGCGGCGCTGGCGGTAGATCGGGTGGCCCGGGGTCTCCAGGCGCACGGCGAGCGCGGCGAGCGCGATCAGCGGCCCGGCCGGGAGGAGCGCCAGCAGGCTGACCACCACGTCGACGGCGCGGCGCAGCATCAGCGCGTGCCCTCCGCCGCGTCCCAGCCGACGGCGGTGCCCTCGCGCAGGTGGTCGGCCAGCCCGAGGGCGATCGAGGCCTGGGTGAGGACGTAGTAGCGGGCGACGAGGCCGCCGCGGCCGACCCGGCGGCCCGCGAGGGCGGCGCCCACGACGAGCGCGTGGCCGGCCAGCGCGAGCGCCGCGAGGCGCGAGGCGCGCGCCGTGCGCAGCAGCGCCGCGAGCGCGAGGAGGTGCAGGAACGGCCCGGCGTAGCGCAGGGCGCGGTGGCTGAGCAGGAAGAGGACGTGGCGGGCGGGCAGGCCGCGCGGGTCGAGCAGGCCGCCCTCCAGGACGATCGCCCAGGCGTGGCTCATCATCCGGCGCTTGCGCGCGCCCTCCCCCTCCACGGTGGGGACCATGGGCTCCGTCGCGCGGGCGGCGGGCACGTCGACGCAGCGCCAGCCCGCGCGCACGAGCGTCGTCGGGAGCATCAGGTCGTGCCCCATGCGCGGGTCGACCTCGACGTAGGCGTCGCGGCGCACCGCGTAGACCGCCCCGTTGCCCGCGGTGACCGACCCGAGGTCGGACTCCAGGGCCCGCAGGGCCATCTCGTAGCGCCAGTAGATCCCCTCCTGGTTCGTGGCCCCGTCGGCGCCCGTGAACGTCACGCGACCGCAGGCGTAGCCCACGTGCAGGTCGGCGAAGGGCGCCACGAGCGCCCGCAGCGCGTCGGGCGCCCAGCGCGCGTTGGCGTCGGAGAAGGCGACGACGTCGGCGTCGGGGACGGCGCGGACGGCGGCGTCCTGGGCGGCGACCTTCCCCGTGCGGCCGTTGCGCAGGACGAGGTCGGCGCCCGCGGCCTCGGCGAGGGCGGGCGTCCCGTCGGTGGAGGCGTCGTCGGTGACGACGACCGTGAGGCGGTCGGCGGGGTAGTCGAGGCCCCGGGCGTCGGCGACCTTCCCCGCGATGACCGCGGCCTCGTCGTGGGCGGCGATGACCAGGGCGACGCGCGGGAGCCCACGCGGGGTCGGCGCGTCGCGGAGGGGCTGCGCACCGCCGGCCCGCCGCCAGGCCGCCAGCGCGAGCGGGTAGCCCACCTGGCCCCAGCCCACGAGGCCGAGCGCGGCGGCGGCGAGCGTGGTGGCCGGACGGGGCATCGGCGGACGATCGTAGGCGCCGCGGGGGCGTAGCGTCCGTGCGCATGAGCGTCCCGATCGACTCCGTGCTGCTGGACTGGGCCGGGACCCTGGCCATGCCCGAGGCCGACGTCCCGTGGGTGCGCGGCGCCGCCGCGCGCCGCGGCGTGGAGCTCGACGAGGCCACCGCGGCGCAGCTCGCCGAGCGCCTCGTGGCGGCGGGCCGGCCCGGCGGCCCGTACCCCAGCGCGGTGCCCTCCGCGCTCGGCCAGGCCTACGCCGACCGCGACCTCGACGTGGCCACCCACCGCCGCGCCTACGTCGGGATCCTCTCCACCGTCGTCGATGAGCCCTTCGCCGAGGCGCTCTACGAGCGGGTCACCGTGCCGGAGGGCTGGGCGCTCTACGCCGACTGCCTCGCGCTCCTCGACGGCCTGGCCGAGCGCGGCGTGGCCGCGGTGCTCTGCTCGAACGTCGGCCACGACCTGCGGCCCGTCCTCGCCGCGCTCGGGGTGGCCGACCGCCTGGCCGGGGTGGTGCAGTCCTACGAGGTCGGGGCGGCCAAGCCGAGCGGCCGGATCTTCGAGGCCGCGATCGCCGCGGGCGGCGTCGGGGCCGAGCGCTGCCTCATGGTCGGCGACAACCCGACCGCCGACAACGGCGCCGCCGAGCTCGGGGTCCGCACGCTGCTGCTGCCGATGACGCCGGTCGGGACGGTCCACGGCCTCGACGCGGTGCTCGCGCTCGTCGACGCCTCGCGGAGCTGAGCCCGCTCAGGCGCCGAGCGCGCGGTAGAGCCTCTCGTGGCGCGCGGCGACGTCGGACCAGG
>CAXUES010000037.1:0-5699 GCA_964250185.1 uncultured Solirubrobacteraceae bacterium
CTCGGCGTCGAGGTGGCCGACCTTCAGGCTGCCCACGCCGTGCTCGCCGCTGATCGTGCCGCCGAGGGCGAGCGTGGCCTCGACGATCGCGTCGAACGTCGCGCGGGCCCGGGCGACCTGGTCGGCGTCGCGGTGGTCGTAGACGACCGTCGGGTGCATGTTGCCGTCGCCGGCGTGGCCGAAGGTCCCGACGAGCACGCCGTGCTCCTCGCCGATCCGGGCCACCGCCTCCAGCAGCGCGGGGACCGCGGGGATCGGCACGGCGACGTCGTCGAGCAGGGTCGAGCCCGAGCGCTCCAGCGCGGTGTAGGCCAGCCGCCGCGCGGCGAGCAGCATGCGCCCCTCGGCGGGGTCGTCGCTGGTCACGGCGAGGTCGGCGCCCGCCTCGAGGCAGATGCGCTCCATCAGCGTGATCTCCTGCGCCCCCGCGGCCCCGCCCGCGTCGGAGCGCGCGAAGAGCATCGCCGCCGCGTCGAGGTCGAGGTCCATCGGCTCCAGCGCCTCGACGGCGCGCACGGTCGTGCGGTCCATGAGCTCCAGCAGCGACGGCTTCACCGCACGGACGATCCGCGCGACGGCCTCGCCCGCGGCGGTCAGCGAGGCGAAGCTCGCCGCGAGCGTGTGGGCGGGCGGCGGCGGCACCTGCAGGCGCAGCGTCGCCTCGGTGATGACGCCGAGCGTGCCCTCCGAGCCGCACAGCAGCCCGGCCAGGTCGTAGCCCGCCACGCCCTTGCGCGTGCGGTGCCCGACGCGCACCGCGCGCCCGTCGGCCAGGACGACCTCCAGGGCCAGCAGGGAGTCGCGCGTGACGCCGTACTTGACGCAGCACAGCCCACCGGCGTTCGTGGCGATGTTGCCGCCCAGGGTGGAGAACTCCCAGCTCGCGGGGTCCGGCGCGTACCAGAGGCCCTCCTCGCCGGCCGTGGCCCCGAGCGCGGCGTTGACCAGGCCGGGCTGCACGACCGCGGTGAGCCCCGCGGCGTCGAGCTCGACCACCGACGTCATGCGCTCCAGCGAGATCACGACGCAGCCGTCGATGGCGTTGGCCCCGCCCGACAGGCCGGAGCCCGCGCCGCGCGGGACCACCGGCGCGCCGTGCGCCGCGGCGGCGCGGACCGCGCCCTGCACCTCCGCCGTGGTCCGGGGGCGCACGACCGCGGCCGGCGTGCCCGCCTCGAGCAGCCCCGGGGCGGCCTGGTCGTGGCGGTAGGAGGCGAGCAGGTCGGGGTCGGTGAGGAGCTCCCCGGCCCCGTGGGCGAGCGCGTCGAGGAGGGCGTGGGACACGGCCACGGTGCTCATGGACGTGCACGCTACGCCCGGCGGGGACGGGGCGCAGGCGGGTAGCGTCCGCCCATGGCCACCACGCTCGTGCACACCTGCTACCGCGTCGCCGACATCGACGCCTCGCTGCGCTTCTACGCGCTGCTGGGCTTCGAGGAGCGCGGCCGGCTCAACTTCGAGTCGGCCTACAACGTCTACCTCGGCCTGCCGGGTGGCGGCGACGTCCTGGAGCTCACGGTCAACGTGGGGGAAACCTCCTACGACCTGGGCACGGGCTACAACCACATCGCGCTGACCGTGGACGACCTCGACGGGCTGCTCGCCCGCCTGCGCCCGGAGGGCATCGAGCCCGAGAAGCCGCCGTTCAGCCCGGGCGGTCGCGAGGAGGTCGGCCGCATCGCCTTCGTCGCCGACCCGGACGGCTACCGCATCGAGCTCATCGACGGCGGTGCCTTCCCCACCCCGCAGGACGGGCCCTGGGCGGGCTGACGGGCGCCTCGGGGGCGCCCGTCGCGGCCGTCCTCAGCCGGCGGTCGCGGGCGCCGGGCGCGCGGTGGTCGCCCCCGAGGTCGCGGTGGCGCCGAGCGCGGCGAGCAGCGGCGAGGCCGTCGCCCGGCGCACCGTCAGGCGCTTGCCGCCGATCGTCCCCCGCACCCGGCGTCCGGCGATCTGCAGCGTGCCGGAGCCCGCGGCGGAGGTCACGCGCAGCGTGCCCCTGGCGGTGCCGAGGCTGACCGTGCCGTCCAGGCGCAGTCCACGCACGCTGGAGTAGCCGCGCAGGACCGTGGCGCCGCGGCGCAGGGTCGCCGACCCGCTGCGCAGCCCGACGATCCGGCCGACGCGCGGGTTGGCCAGCGCCGCCGTCACGACGGCCTCGGAGAGGTCGTCGATCGAGGCGAGCGCCGCCGAGGTGACCTTGCCGGTGGTCCCCGGGATCCCCTTGATGGGCGCCGCGGCCGCCACGGTGGTCGGCGGCGCAGCGAAGGGCGCGGGCAGGCGGCGGGCGCTCGGGCACTGCGCCGCGACGCCCGAGGCCAGGAAGTCCTCCACCGCCTTGACCGCGCAGCCCGTGACGTCGGAGCCCAGCGCCCCGTGGCCGGCGCCGGGGACCTCCACGACGACGCCGCGCGGGTACTCGCCCGTCAGCTGCCGGACCGCCTCGACCGGGGTGCGCAGGTCCTGCGTGCCCACGAGCGAGAGGACGGGCACGTCAGGGGCGGGCGCGCCGGTGGGCGGCGAGGCGGGGACCGACGGCCAGCCCGCGCACAGCGGGATCGTCCCCGACGCGAGCGCGAGCGCCTTGCCGAACGGCGCGAAGAGCGCCGCGGGGAGGGCGGCGAGCGTCTTCCGGGCGGCGCCGGGGACCGAGGCGGGATCCCAGGGCAGCGGCGCCTCCTGGCAGCTGATGGCCGCCAGCGTGCCCGTCGGGACGTCCTGGTCGACCACGGCGCGGTCGGCGGACGGCGCCCCGGCGGTGAGCAGGCGGGTGAGCAGCGCGGTGTCGCCGCGACGGGCCGCGGCCAGCGCGGCGGGCAGCCCCGCGCGGCCCAGGAACGAGAGGTCGCTCGTGAGCACGAGCCCCTGGAGCGCCGTGATCGAGATGCCGCCGTAGTTGCGTCCCCCGATCCGTCCGCGCAGCCGGCCGCGCACGGCCTGGGCGACCACCGCGGCGAGGTCGGCGCGCACCGAGGTGGTGATCCCCCGGCAGCCGCCCCCGGCGCAGATGTCCGACAGGACGCGCGGCAGCGCGGCCGCCCGCTCGCGCGCCAGCGGGTCGGTGCCCTGCAGCGGCGTGGGCGAGTCGAGCACGAGCGAGCCGACGCTCGCGGGGTAGCGCCGGGCGTACTCGTTGGCCACCTTGCCGCCGTAGGACGTGGCGACGATGGTCAGCCTGGCCGCGCCGAGCTCCTGGCGCAGCTGCTCGAGGTCGGCCGTGGTGGCCGCCGTGGTGAGGAACGGCAGGCGTGCGCCCAGCCGGGTGGCGCAGGTCCGCGCCTGCGCGGTGAGCGACGAGGAGGCCGACGACGGCGGGCACGTGACGGCGCCCGCGCCCGTCCCGCGGGTGTCCAGCGCCACGACCTGCTTGCCGCGCAGGGCGCGCGAGAAGGCCTTCGCGAAGGGGGCGAGGTCCGGGACGGACGCCTGCCCCGGGCCACCCGCCAGGCGCAGGACGGCCTCGCTGCCGGTGGTGCCGGCCACGCGGCGCACGCGCAGCGCCAGGGTGCCGGGGACCGTCCCGGACCGGTCGAGCGGGACGGTCAGGGTGCCGCACTCCAGGCCCTTGCCCGAGGCCCCGGGACACGGGGAGAACGGGAGGGCGGCGTGCGCCGACGGGGCACCTGCCAACGGCGCGGCGACGGCGAGGAACGACAGGATCAGCAGGCGTCTCAAGGGGGAGCTCCGTCTCGACCAGGGGGGAACCGACCCGGCGCCAGTACCCCCGGGGGCCGCTCCCTACGCCGGTGCGTCGACGTGCTGTCCCGCGACGAAGTCGAGCGTCCGCCGCCAGGCGTCCGCGCTCGCGTCGGCGTGCTCGGCGGCCGCACGATCGAAGAACGCGTGCGGCGCGCCCTCGTACACGTGCAGCTCGTAGGGCTGGCCCGACGCCGCGAGGCCGGCCTCGAGCTCGGCCCGGTCGGCCGGCGGGATCGACTCGTCGGCGCCGCCGAAGAGCCCGAGCACCGGGCAGCGCGCCTCGGCGCCGTGCTCCTTGGGCGACGGCAGGCCCCAGGCGGAGCGGTCCAGCCCGCCGTAGAACGCGACGGCGCCGGTCAGGTCCAGCGTGGCGTCGTTGGCGGCGAGGTAGGACCACGAGCCGCCGAAGCAGAAGCCCACCGAGACGACCTCCTGCGTGCCGGTGCGCTCCCGCAGGGCCGCGACGGCGACCGCGGCATCGCCCAGGACGCCCTCGGCGGTCGTCGCGCGCACGTGGGGCAGGTACTCGAAGTCGCCGTCGCGCGGCCCGAGGCCGGCGGTCCGCCCGAAGAGGTCCAGGACGAGCGCGTGATGGCCCGCCTGCGCGAAGCGCTCCGCGAGCTCCTCGTAGAAGCCGTAGAGGCCGCGGACGTCGGGGAGGACGAGCACCGCCGGGCCCGCGGGCGCGGGGGACTCGGCCAGGGCGACCGAGAAGGGCGTGCCGTCCGTGGCGGTCAGCGTCATCCGCTCGACCCCGGCGCCCCCGGCCAGGGGCGCGCGGACGCGGTCGGCGGGCAGGTCGGGCGGGGCGGCGTCGTAGGCGAAGCACATGGTCGCGACATCATGTCGCCCATGGCGCGGCTGTTGACCATCGGCTACGAGAGGCTGCTCCCCGGGGCGCTGGTCGCCGAGCTCGAGCACGCCGGCGTGGAGCGCCTGATCGACGTGCGCTTCCGGCCGCAGTCGCGCCGGCCGGGCATGTCCAAGACGCGCCTGGGCGAGCTGCTGCGCGAGCACGGGATCGCCTACGAGCACCGCAGGGAGCTCGGCACCCCGGCCGACCTGCGCTGGCTCTACAAGAACCGACGGGTCGCCGAGGGGACCGAGGGCTTCCGCGCGCACATGCGGGATGAGCCGGGCCGTGAGGCGCTCGACCGCCTGGCCGCCGAGGTGGCCGACGGCCCGCTGACGGCGCTCATGTGCCTGGAGGCCGAGCCGCACGAGTGCCACCGGCGCGTCATCGCCGAGGAGGTCGAGCGGCGCCTGCCCGGGCTCGAGGTCGTCGACCTCTGAGCCTCAGCCCAGGAGCTCCACGTAGCCGTGGGAGCCGTGGACGCGGATCCGCGCGCCGTCGGGGATGCGGTGGGTCGCGCCCTCCACGTTGACCACTGCGGGCAGCCCGTACTCGCGGGCGATGACCGCGCCGTGGGTCATGAGCCCGCCGACCTCGCAGACGAGCCCGGCGGCCGCGACGAGCAGCGGCGTCCAGCCCGGGTCGGTGAAGCGCGTGACCAGGACGTCGCCGGGGCGCAGGTCGGCGCCGGCGAGGTCGTGCACCACGCGCGCGCGGCCCTCGACGGTCCCGGCCGACACGGCGATCCCCGCCAGCGCGCCGGTAGGCAGATCGGCCCGGTCGTAGGAGCCCGTGAGCACCTCGCCCTCCGAGGTCATCACCCGTGGCGGGGTCAGCCGCGTGTGCGCCGCGTGACGCCGTCGCCGCCCCGCGACGAGCCCGGGCGCCACCGCGCCGTCGCGCACGACGTCGGCGAGCTCCTCCATCGTCAGCCAGACGATGTCGCCGGCGTCCTCGAGCACCCCGGCCGCGGCGAGGCGCCCACCCTCCGCCACGAGCGCTGCGCGGATGACGTCCAGGCGGGCGACGATGTGGAACTTCGGGAGCTCGCGGAAGCCGCCGAACGTCCGCACCCGCGCGATCATCGCCGCGGTCTCCGCGGCCTTCGCGGCGCCGTCGGGCAGCTCGCGCACGCGCGCGAGGACGGAGG
>CAXUES010000037.1:5709-13972 GCA_964250185.1 uncultured Solirubrobacteraceae bacterium
CAGTGTGGTCGCCCCCGGCGTGCTGCCGGGCGCGGACGGAGGCCCGGGCCTCGCGCGCGGCCTGCTCCCCCGCCGCCACGCGCCGTCGGGCCTCGCCCGGCGCCTGATCGCGGACGTGCGCGAGGACCGTCGCCAGGAGCTTGCCGGGCGCCTCCCCCCAGCGCGGGCGCCCGATGTCGATCTCGCCCTCCCCGCGCATCCCGTAGGCGTCGAGGAACGGCCGCAGCGCGTCCTGCGTGGGCCGGCCGTCGCGGATGGCGTCGGCGACGTCGAGCAGCGCGAGGCCCATCTCCGCGGTGACGTCACCCGGCACAGCGCGGGCGAGCGCGTCGGCGGCGTGGGGCTCGCCGAGCCACGCGCCGAGGTGGTCGTGGAGCCAGAGCTGCGCCTCGAGGCCGGCGCGGACGACCTGCAGCCCGAGCGGGTCGAAGACCACGCGCTTGTGCTCCTCGACGTCGGCGAGGACGAGGTCGATGAGCTCCGGGCCCGTCCGGCCGGCGAGCTTGGCTTCGAGCGCGCGGACGGAGGCGCGGAAGTCCGCGACGAGGGCGGGCACCACGGCGGAGTCGGCGTCGAGGAGCGGCGGCGGGCCGGCGGACGGGCCGGCGACCTCCGGGGCCGGGTCGCCGAGGTCCCCGCGCTCGATGAGCCCGCGCAGCGCGCCGCTCACGAGCGGGTCGCGGCCGAGGACCTCGAGCAGCTGCGCGCGACCGGCCGCGGTGGCCAGCGGCCGCGAGACGTCGACGAAGAGGCGGCCGCCCGCCTCGGCCATAGGCGCGGGGGTCGTCAGCTGCCAGAAGGAGAGCCCCAAGGGCTTCATGGCGTCGGTCATCATCTGCTGGTGCCCGACGGAGACGTGGACGTGGAGGGCGTCGTCCGCGGCCTCGGGGAGCGGGAAGAGCGTCGTGATCGGCCGCGCCTGGACCACCGCGAGGCCCTCGTCGTCCAGGCACCACTCGAGGTCCTGCGGGGCGCCGAGCGCCGCCTCGACGCGCCGGCCCAGCGCCACGAGCTCGAGCGCCCGCGCGTCGGAGAGCACCCGGGCGCCCGGCGAGCGCCGGTCGAGCACGTGGCCCTCGCGGACGTGCAGCCGCTCGGGCTCCACGCACCCGGCGACGAGCGCCTCGCCCGCCCCGTGGACCGCCTCGACCACGGCGGTCCGGCGGTGGCCCGTCAGGGGGTCGGCCGTGAAGAGCACGCCCGACGCGCGCGCCCAGACCATCCGCTGCACCACGACGGCCATCGCGGCGTCGTCGGTGCCGCCGCGCTCGGTGCGGTAGGCGATCGCCCGCGCACCGCGCAGCGACGTCCGGACCCGGTCGATCGCCGCCAGGACGGCCGCGGGTCCGACCACGTCGAGCTCCGTGTCGTGCAGGCCGGCGAACGACGCGAGGTCTGAGTCCTCGCCGGTCGCGCTGGAGCGCACGGCGTACGCGGTCGGGCTGGTGTCGCGGGCGAGCCGGCGCGCGACCGCGTCCGCGACGTCGGCCGGCGCCGCGGTCGTCACGCAGAACGCCGGCGGGACGCGCACGCCGTCGATGCGGGCGAGCGCCGCGAGCCCCGCGCCCTTCCCACCGACGAGATCGGGTGCCGGGATCGTCCTGCCGTCGAGCTCCACCAGGTCCATGGCGAGGCATGGTGGAGCAGGGTGGGGGGCTTGATGCAAGCCCCCCCGACGCCCATACTCTGGAGACGGCAGGGGAACCCGGACGCCGCGCTAGCGTGGCCTGCATGTCCGCTCCGCTGACGCTCGGTGTCCTCGATCAGTCGCCGATCGCGCAGGGGCAGACGGGCCGCGACGCGCTGGCCAACACGATCGACCTCGCCCGCCACACCGACGCGCTCGGGTACTCGCGCTACTGGGTGGCCGAGCACCACGGCGGGCCGATGCTCGCCGGCGCCGCGCCCGAGGTCCTCATCGGGCCGATCGCCGCGGCGGCGCCGCACATGCGCGTCGGCTCGGGCGGCGTGATGCTCCCGCACTACTCGCCCGTGAAGGTCGCCGAGGCGTTCTCGATCCTCGCCGGGCTGTTCCCGGACCGCATCGACCTGGGCATCGGCCGCGCGTCGGGCACCGACCCCATCACGACCATCGCGCTGCAGCGCGACCGCTCGCGCCAGCTCGGCGACGACTTCCCCGACCAGCTCGGCGAGCTCCTCGCGCTGCTGGACGACAGGATGCCCTCCGACCACCCCTTCGCCAAGCTCGCCGAGCTGCCGGGTGGGGAGCGCCCCGCGCCGTGGCTGCTGGGCTCCTCGCCGCAGTCGGGCGCCTGGGCCGCCGAGCTCGGCCTGCCCTACGCCTTCGCCGACTTCATCAACCCGTCGGGGGCGTCGATCGCCCAGCGCTACCACGAGACCTTCCAGCCCATCCGCGGCGAGGAGTCCCCCCGCGTGGTCGCCGCGACCTGGGTCGTCGTGGCGGACACCGACGAGGAGGCCGAGTTCCTGGCGGGCTCGTCGCAGATGGCCATGGCGATGCTCCGCGAGGGTCGGCTCATCGCCGTGCCGACGCCCGAGGAGGCCGAGCGCTTCTTCGCCCGCCGCGGGTCCCGGGCGCAGGGCCGCCGCTCGATCGTCGGCTCGCCCACCACGGTCAAGCCCCAGCTCGAGCAGCTCGCCCAGGACTACGGCGCGCGCGAGCTGCTCGCGGTGACGATCACCCACGACCACGAGGCCCGCAGGCGCTCCTACGCGCTGCTGGCCGACGCCTTCGGGCTCCAGGCGCCCGCGGACGCCACGGCGCCGATGGCCGCCGCCGCCTAGCGGGAGGCGCCTTGCACACCTTGCGGCCCTGAGGCGGCCCGCCGACCCTCGGGGGAGATGTCCCGCGCCCTGACCGCCCTCCTGGCGGCGGCCGCGCTGTCCCTCGTCCCCGCCTCCGCCCTCGCCCAGACGTCCGCGCCCAGCGCGGACGCCGCCGCGGGCGCGGCCGGTGGGGCGAGCCCCGACGCGCCCGCCGTCCTGCCGACCACGACGGCCCCCGCCCCGGCGGAGGCCCCGCCCGCGGCCCCGGCCGACACGAGCGCTTCGGGCACGCAGCTGCCCGGCGGCGGCCGCGAGCTGCTGCCCGCCAAGCGCCTCGTCGCGCTCTACGGCCGCCCGGGCGACCCGCGCCTCGGCGCGCTGGGCCAGGGCTCGGCCGTGCAGGTCGCGGGACGCCTGCGCGCGCTCGCGGCCGACTACGCCACCCCGGGGCGGCCCGTGCTGCCGGCCTTCGAGCTGCTGGCCAGCGTCGCCCAGCGCTCCCCGGGCCCCGACCGGATGTACCGCAAGGCGATCGACCCGCTCACCGCCGCCCGGTGGTTGCAGGTCGCGCGCGACGCCGGCGCCTACCTCGTGCTGGAGCTGCAGGGCGGTCGCGAGGACTTCGTCGCCCAGGCCCGGGGCTTCGAGGGGCTGCTGCGCCAGCCCGACGTCGGCGTGGGCATCGACCCGGAGTGGCGGGTCGGGCCGTCGGGCGTCCCCGGCCGCACCAAGGGCCTCGTCCGCGCGGGCGAGGTCAACGCGCTCGCCTCCTACCTCGGCGGCCTGGTCGCCGAGGAGGACGGCCCGCAGAAGCTCCTGGTCGTGCACCGCTTCACCGAGGGGATGCTGCGCGGCGACGGCGCGCTGCGCTCGCCGGCCGGCGTGGCCACCGTGGTCGACGTGGACGCGATCGGCTCCCCCGCGGCCAAGGCGCGCACCTACGGGTCCCTGGCGGGCCGGTTGCCCGGCGTCCCACACGGGCTCATGCTCTTCCCCAAGCTCGACGGGCGCGCGATGAGCCCGCAGCAGGTGCTCGGGCTCGACCCGGCGCCCGACCTGATCGGTGTGCAGTAGGTCACAAGCGGACACGCGCCGTGTGACGCGCGTGTGGGCGTGGTGTGATCAGGGCACTGCCGTTGAAGCGCAGCTTACCGAGGTGGGTCACCATCCCTCGCTGCGAGCCAAGTAGTTGACGTCCGGGACAGTTGCGACGTCAACCTTCTTGAGCTAAGATGACGGGTCCAAGACTTGAGAAGGAGCCCCGAAACGCCTACCACCACCAAGAAGCCGGCCAAGGCCGCCGCCAAGGCGCCTGCCAAGAGCACCACGAAGGCCAAGGCGGCCTTCCACGAGCCGGAGCTGACCACCGACTCCATCGACCTGCTCCTCCGTGACGCGGGCCGTTACCCGCTGCTCACGCCGGACATGGAGCTCGAGCTCGCGCGACGCATCGAGAAGGGCGACCTCCAGGCCAAGGAGCTGCTCGTCAACTCCAACCTGCGCCTCGTGGTCTCGATCGCCCGCCGCTACGTCGGCCACGGCCTGTCGATGCCCGACCTGGTCCAGGAGGGGATGCTCGGGCTGATCCGCGCCGCGGAGAAGTTCGACCACCGCAAGGGCTTCCGCTTCTCCACCTACGCGACGCTCTGGATCCGCCAGTCGATCCAGCGCGGCCTGGACAACACGGCGCGGACGGTCCGCCTGCCCGCCAACGTCGCCCAGCGCGCCCGCAAGGTCGCCCGCATCCGCGAGCGGCTCGGTGCCGAGCTCGAGCGCGAGCCCACGCTCGCCGAGATCTCCGCCGAGGCCGGCCTCGAGGAGGACGAGATCGCGCGCCTGAAGAAGATGGACGCGACCCCCGCCTCCCTCGACGCCGAGGTCGGCGAGGGCGACGGCGCCACGCTCGGTGACTTCGTCGCCGACGAGGGCGTCACGCCCGAGGACGCCGCCCACGCCGCCGGCATGACCCGCGAGGTCCGCATCGCCATCGACTCGCTCCCCGAGGGCGAGCGCACGGTCGTGCACCTGCGCTTCGGCACCGACGGCGACGCGCCCCGGACCCCGGCCCAGGTGTCGCGTGAGCTCGGCGTATCCACCGCCGAGGTGCAGGCGCTCGAGCGCCGTGCCCTCGCCCGCCTCGCCTCCGTCCCGGAGCTCGAGGCGCTGGCGGATGCCGCCTAGCCCCACCCCGGGGCCGCAGGACCAGACGGAGCAGGACCCGAGCAGGCGCACCCCGGTGCGCCTGCTCTTCGTCTGCCTGGGGAACATCTGCCGCTCCCCGACGGGGGAGGGCGTCATGCGCGCGCTCGTGCGCGACGCCGGCCTCGAGGGCGAGATCGAGGTGGCCAGCGCGGGCACGAGCCACTGGCACATCGGGGAGCCGCCGGACCCACGCTCCACGGCCGCCGCGGCGCGTCGCGGGATCGTCATCGACGGCGCGGGCGCTCAGGCCGTTCCGGGCGACTTCGACCGGTACGACCTCCTGCTGGCCATGGACGCGATGAACGAGCGCGACCTGCTCGCGCTCGCTCCGGACGACGCCGCCCGCGTGGAGGTCCACCGCCTGCGCGAGTTCGATCCGACCGCGGTCGCCGCCGGCGACCTCGACGTGCCGGATCCGTACACGGGCGGGTCCCGAGGGTTCGAGGACGTCCTGGACCAGGTCGAGCGCGCCTGCGCCGGCCTGCTCGAGCACGTGCGCCCGCGCGCGTGACCTTCCCTGCAGCGGGCGTGGAGGCGGCGCTCGGCGCCGCGGCCACGCACGCACGGCCGCTCGCCGGCGGGGACATCTCCGACGCCTGGGCGGTCGAGCTGGCGGACGGCCGCACGGCCTTCGTGAAGACCGGCCGCGGGGCGTTCCGGGCCGAGGCCGCCGGGTTGGCCTGGCTGGCCGAGCCGGGTGCGCTGCGCGTGCCGCAGGTGCTCGCGGCGACCGACGAGCTGCTCGCGCTCGAGCTCGTCGCCACGGGCGCGCGGCTGTCGGACGCGGGCGCGGAGGAGCTCGGCCGCGGGCTGGCCGCCGTGCACGCCGCGGGTGCCGAGGCGTTCGGCGTGCCCGCGCCCGGCACGCCGCGCGGGGTCGTGACCCTGGGCGCGTTGGAGGTGCCCGGCGACGCGCAGCCGACCGCGGCCGCCGCCTACGACGCGCAGCTCGGGGCGCTGGCGTCCCGGGCGGTGCAGCGGGGCGCCCTCGACGCCGGGGCGGTCGCCGCGCTGGATCGCGTCCGCGGGCGCCTCGACGTGCTCTGCGGCCCCGCGGAACCGCCCGCGCGGCTGCACGGCGACCTGTGGGGCGGCAACGTGCTGGCCGGGCCGGAGGGGCGCCCCTGGCTCGTCGACCCGGGCGCGCACGGTGGGCACCGCGAGGCCGACCTCGCGCTGCTGCGGCTCTTCGGCGGCGTGCCGGAGCGTGCGCACGCGGCCTACGCCGAGGTGGCGCCCCTGGCCGACGGGCACGCCGAGCGCGTCGGGCTCTGGCAGCTCGCGCCGCTGCTCCTCCACGCGGCGCTCTTCGGCGGGGGCTACGGCGCCCGGGTCGGCCGGCTCGCCGGGGCGCTGGCCTAGGGGCCGCTCCGGCCGGGCACCCTCATCGCAGATGCGCGCCGTCCCGACCGTCTCCGCCCTCGTCCTGACGGGCGCCCTCGCGGTCGCGGGCTGTGGTGGCGGCGACAGCGCCACCACGACCCGTGCGGGCGCCTCGACCACCTCGGGGCTGCCGTTCCCGCCCACCGCCTTCGAGCCGGCGACGTCCCCGCCCACCTCGGGCACGCCGGCGGGGACGGTGGTCCGGGTCGGCGGCCGCGCCGAGGGGGTCGCGGTGGACCCGCAGACCCGCATCGCCGCGATCGGCGTGAAGGGCGCGGCGGGCGGCGGGGACGTCCTCGCGCTCGTCGACACGCGCACGAACCGGCTCGTGCGCCGCGTGCCGATCCCCTCGGCCCCGCGGCACGTCGAGCTGGCGAAGCCGGGTGGCCCGTTCCTCGTCCCCGACGAGGACACCGACCAGCTCTCCGAGGTCGATCCGCGCACGGGGCAGATCCGCTCCACCCGCGTGGGCGACCAGCCCCACGACGCGACGTGGTCCGACGGCGCCGCGTTCACCGCCGAGGAGTTCAGCGCGACCGTGACCGAGGTGCGCAACGGGCGGAAGGTGCGCACGGGCGTCGTCGACGCACAGCCCGGTGGCATCCGCGCGGTGGGCGACAAGCTGGCGGTGATCTCGGTGCGCGCCTACACGGTCGAGTTGCTCGACCGCGACACGCTGGCGTCGGGCGGCTCGCAGAACGTCGGCTACGGCCCGTCGCACGTCGTCACCGACGGCAGCCGGCTGTT
Organism: uncultured Solirubrobacteraceae bacterium; assembly: GCA_964250185.1. Taxonomy (GTDB): domain Bacteria; phylum Actinomycetota; class Thermoleophilia; order Solirubrobacterales; family Solirubrobacteraceae; genus Paraconexibacter. The sequence continues at coordinate 12,790 of CAXUES010000037.1, forward strand.
CATCGCCGACACGCGCGGGGACGGCATCTCGGTGTTCGCCACCGATCCCGTGCTGAAGTTCACCGCGCGCGTGCCCGTCGAGGGCTCGCCCTACGGCATGGCGATCGACCCCCGCCGCAAGCGCCTGTGGGTGACGCGCACCGCGCGCGACGAGGTGGCCGAGATCGACATCTCCGGTGACGAGCCGCGCGTCGTGCGCTCGCTGCCGACCATCCGCCAGCCCAACACCGTCGGCGTGGACGAGGCCTCCGGGCGGCTCGTCATCGCCTCGGCCTCGGACGGGGCCGTGCAGCTGCTCGATCCCGGGAAGTAGGACCGCCGGCACGTCGATGTGGACCGCCGGACCATGCTCGGCGGCCCCCTCGCCGCCGACGATCCGGACATGACCGAGGTGCTCCGGCTCTACGACGCAGACCGTGCCGCCCTGACCTCCCGCGCCCAGGCGGCGAAGGCCGCGCTCGGGAGCACCGTGGAGGTCTCCCTCTACACCTACTGGTACACGAGCCGCCCGCCCATGCACGAGGCGATCCTGCTGCGGCGGGAACACCACGGCCCCCGCCAGGACAGACCGGCGAAGCCGGTCTGATGTCAATCCGTCAGCTGCCGGGTCACGTCGTCGGCCTTCAGCCGGCCGTCGAGCGTGAGGCGCACCCGGTCGTCCTCGAGCACCACGACGCCCTCGTCGTGCAGGCGGGCCGCGGCGCGGCGCCCCTCGCGTGAGAGCTCGGCGACGTCGAGCCCCTCGGCCAGGCGGATCGTGAGCATGATCCGCTCGAATCGGCGGGTCGGCCCGTCGAGCTCCTCGCGGTCGGCCAGGGGCACCTCGCCCGCGGCCAGCGCCCGCGCCCACGCGCTCGGGTGGCGCACGTTGGACCACCGCACGCCGCCCGCGTGGGAGTGGGCGCCCGGGCCGACGCCCCACCACGTGCCCGAGTTCCAGTAGTTGACGTTGTGGTGGCAGCGGGCCGCCTCGTCGGCGGCGAAGTTCGCCACCTCGTACCAGGCCAGGCCCGCGCCCTCGAGGCGCTCGGCCGCGGCGAGGTAGCGGTCGGCCTGCTCGTCGGGATCGGGCGCCGGCAGCAGGCCGCGACGCACCTGCGCCGCCATCGCCGTCCCCGGCTCGACGATGAGCCCGTAGGCCGACACGTGGTCGGGGCCGGCCTCGAGGGCGGCGTCCAACGTG
>CAXUES010000038.1:0-13940 GCA_964250185.1 uncultured Solirubrobacteraceae bacterium
CCGCGACCTCGGTCGGATCCTGCAAGCGGTCACCGACGCCGGCACCCAGCTCGCAGTCACGTCCAAGTCGGCCGGCAGCGTCCGCTTCACGCCGCAGGGCGGCAAGGCGGGCCGGCGCGTCATCACCGGCACCCTGGTCACCAGCGGCATCCCCGCCGAGCCCCGGACGGTCGGCTCCTACACGGCGCCGGCGCCGCCGGTGCCGCCGCGCTCGACCCGGCTGCGCCTCGTGCGCTCCGGCTCCGCGGTGACCGCCGACTGGAGCACGCCGGGCCGCGGGCCGCGGACCGGCGAGTGGCGGGCGCTGGTGACCGTCAACGGCGGCACGCGCAAGTCGATCATCGCCACGGGCTCGCGCCGCCGCAACGTGCGGATCCCCGACGTCATGCCGGGCGACCGCCTGACGGTGAGGCTCACCGCCGCCAGCCCGCAGGGGCTGGAGGGCGTCGCCCGCGAGGCGGCGCTCACCGCCGGCCAGCGCACCACCGACGCAAAGGCCCTCGGCGCCCAGACGCCGCGTGCCGTGCGCATCGTGCGCCGTCGCGGCGGGCCGGTGACCGTCACGTGGCGCACGGGCAGCTCGTTCGTGCGCGGCTTCGACATCCGCGTCCGCGCGGGTGGCCGCCGCGTGCTGCTGCGCGCCGCGGCCGGCGACCGCGCGGTCGTGGTCCGGGGCCTGCCCCGCAGGGGCCGCGTTGTCGCCACGGTCACCGCGCGCCGCTACGGCGGCGGCACGACGCCGAGCGCCCGCGGGCGCCTGGGCTGAGCCCCGCCTCCCCGACGGCCGCCGCGCCGTCGGGGAGCTAGGCTGCGCCGACCCCGAGCCCCTGTAGCTCAACTGGACAGAGCGCGGGCCTTCTAAGCCTGAGGTTGCAGGTTCGAGTCCTGCCGGGGGTGCTCGCCTGCTCGCTCGGCCGCTCGCCCGCCCGCTCGCGGAGCCCGCGACGGCATCGGACGAACGTCCAGCCGGGGCACCCAACAACCGTCCAGGAGCGTGGACGTGCACTTCGCCGGGGGGCGGATCGCGACGACCCGGTGAGGGTCATGCGCTTCCACACCGCCCTCATCGCCCTCGCCGCCACCGCCGCCATCGCGCCGGCCACCGCCTCGGCCCAGAGCGCCCCGTGCGTCGGTGCCGACGCCATCCCCACCGCCGCCACGGCCGCCCAGGCGGGCGCCGCCACCGTGTGCCTGGTCAACCAGGAGCGCACCAAGGCCGGCCTCCCCGCCCTGCGCCAGCAGAAGGTCCTCTCCAACGTCGCCCGGCGCTACGCCGCGACGATGGCCGCGCAGGACTTCTTCGACCACGTCGGTCGCAACGGCAGCACCCTCTCCTCGCGCGTGTCGGCCACGCGCTACCTCAAGGGCGCCCGCTCCTGGGGCCTGGCCGAGAACATCGCCTGGGGCGGCGGCTCGCTGGCCACCCCGTCGGCCATCGTCGCCTCCTGGATGGGCTCGGCGCCCCACCGCGCGAACATCATGGACGCGAGCCTGCGCGAGGTCGGCGTCGGCGTGTCCATCGGCGCCCCGCAGGCCGGCGTCGCCGGTCCGGCCGCCACCTACGTGCACGACTTCGGCCGCCGCCGCTAGTCACCGCCTGACGGTGCGCGCCGCCGGAGCGGCGCGCCGCCTATCCTCGGTCGCATGAAGGCCGTCGCCTCGCGAGCCGGGACCTACCGCCACCACCTGCGGGTGCGCGACCACCGCATGTGGTGCGACGAGAGCAAGGCGGAGGGCGGCGACGACGCCGGCCCCTCGCCGCAGGAGCTCCTGGCCGCCTCGCTCGCCGCCTGCACCGCGGTGACCATGGAGATGTACGCCCGGCGCAAGGGCTGGGACATCGGCGACGTGGAGGTCGTGGCGGACTACACCCCCGCCGAGCGCGGCTGTCCCACCCGCTTCTCGATCGTGCTGCGCTTCCCGCCGCACGTGCCCGAGGAGCAGGTCCAGAAGCTGCGCCAGATCAGCGCGAAGTGCCCCGTCCACCGGACCCTCGACGGCGAGGTCATGTTCGACGAGAAGGTGGAGCGCCTCGCGCTCGCGAGCTGAGCTCGGCGCGGCGCTCGGCCGCGTCCTGCTCGATCCGGCCGACGCCGCCGCGCTGACGGTCCACGGCGCCACCGACGCCGCCGTCCTCGTCGCGCTGTACCTCGATCCCGCCGGGGAGCCCACGGTGCTGCTCACGCGGCGCCGGGCGGACCTGCGCCGCCACGCGGGCGAGATCTCGTTCCCCGGCGGCCGCCGCGACCCGGAGGACCGCGACCTCGTGGCCACCGCGCTGCGAGAGGCCGAGGAGGAGGTCGGCCTGCCGGTCCACGCCGTGGAGGTCGTCGGCGCCCTGCAGCCCGTCCCCACCATCGCCACGGGCTACGCCGTCTACCCCTTCGTCGGGCTCATCGAGCCGGGGCACGCCTGGTTGCCCTCCGAGGGCGAGGTCGAGACCGTGCTCGAGCTGTCGCTCGCCGACCTGCGCGCGGGCGCCGACCGCCGGCGGATCATCCGCCGCGGGCTGCCCTTCCGCACCGACACCTACCTCGTCGGCGACGACCTCGTGTGGGGCGCCACCGCCCGCATCCTCGCCGACCTCCTGCACCGCCTCGACGTCTCGGCCCGCGCGGCGTAGCGCACACCGCCCGTCGAGGTGGCATGCTCGCGCCATGGAGATGGACGCCTCCCCCTACGACAACGTCGAGCGGCTCCCGAAGCAGGGTGAGGCGCCCGAGCGCAAGATCCGCTCCACGCAGGAGATGCTCGACGACCAGCGCGGGCCGGGGAAGCTCGCGCTCGTGCGGCGCACCATCGTGGTGCTGCTGGCCATCGTCGCGGTGGTCGCGGTGGTCTTCGTCGTCGCCTCGGCGCTCGACCCGGACAACGAGCCGCGCAGCGCCTCGTGGAACGCGCCCTCCGCGCCGGACGTGGCACCGCTCAACATCTCGGGGCAGTAGCCCCGCGCGACCTCAGCCGCCGAGCTCCTCCAGCGTCAGCTCGCGCTCCCCGCGGGCCCGCCGCCGGGCGTTGGTCTGCTCGAGCAGCTCCTCGGTGTCCTGACGGACGCGCTGCTGGTCGCGCAGCTGGTGCGACAGCGCGAGGTCGGCGGCCACGTCCCGGCGGACCGTGTCCTCGGTGAGCTCCGCCTCGCCCCGCCGGCGCCGACGGCGGTTGGCCGCCTCGAGCATCTGCTCGAGGTCATCGATCTCGTTCTGCGCCTCGACCTCGGCGGAGCGGGTGGGCCGCCAGTCCAGCTGCTCGGCGCCCGAGCCGGGGTACATGCGCCCCAGGAGCAGGAGGCCGCCGACGAGGCCCAGGACCCCTCCCACGATGATGACGACGAACGGGTCCACCGGGCGCGGAGCCTACCCACGGCTGCGCGTAGGTTCCACGGGTGACCGTCCTGGTGCTGAACCTGGCCGCGGCCGCCTACATGGCGGGCGTCTCGTGGCTCGTCTCGCTCGTCGTCTACCCCGCCTTCGCGCTCGTCGGCGCCGCGGAGTGGGCGGCCTACCACCGGGCCCACCGCCTGCGGATCACCCCGGTCGTGCTGCCCGGCATGGTCGTGGAGCTCGCCACGAGCGCCTGGCTGGTCGTCGCGCCGCCCGACGGCCTCGACATCGACCGCACGCTGGCGTGGCTCGGCCTGGCACTCGCCGTGGGCACGTGGGCCCTGACCGGCCTGGTCGCGGTGCCCGACCACGACCGCCTGGAGCGCTCGCGGGACCTCACCGTCGCCAGGCGCCTCACCCGGCGCCACCACGCGCGCACGCTGCTGTGGAGCCTGCACGCCGTCGTGGCGGCGCTGCTCGTCGCGGGCGCGACGTAGCCGGGCTGCACCGTCGCGTGCAGCGTGCGCCGCCGCACGCACCGATCGCGCAACCCCGGCGGCCGGGCGGCGTAGCTGAGGGAGATGCCCCGCACGCACCAGCACGAGTTCCAGTACCCGAAGGTCACCCCCGTGGGCGGCGGCGCGACGACCGCGCCGCGCCCCCCGCGCCGCTGAAGCCGCTCCCTAGAGCGGGAGCGAGCCGTCGGCGCTCGCCGACGTGCCGGCGTACTGCGCCTCGGCGAGGTCGCCCGTGCGCTCCAGCGAGGGCGGCGTGGGCACCTGCGGCGTGTCGCGCAGGTACCACTCGGCGTCCAGCGCCGCCTGGCAGCCCGAGCCCGCGGCCGTGATGGCCTGGCGGTAGGTGTGGTCCACCAGGTCGCCCGCGGCGAACACGCCCGGGACGCCGGTCCGCGTGGAGCGGCCCTCTGTCACGACGTAGCCGTCCTCGTCGGTGCGCACGAGGCCCTCGGCGATCGACGACTGCGGCTCGTGCCCGATGGCGATGAACGCGCCGGACATCTCCTGGTCGTGCTCCTCGCCCGTCTCGGTGTTGCGCAGGACGGCGTGGCTGAGCTGCGGGGAGCCCACGAAGGAGACGACCTCGTACGGGGTCAGCAGCTCGATGTTGTCCTCCTGGCGGGCGCGCTCGAGCATGATCCTCGACGCGCGGAAGTCGCCGCGGCGGTGGATGACCTTGACCGACGAGCCGAACTTCGCCAGGAAGATGGCCTCCTCCATGGCGGAGTCGCCGCCGCCGACCACGACGATGGGCTTGTCGCGGAAGAACGCCGCATCGCAGGTCGCGCAGTAGGAGACGCCGCGCCCCGAGAGCTCCTCCTCGCCGGGCACGCCGAGCTTCTTGTGCTCGGCGCCCATGGAGAGGACGACGGTGCGGGCGAGGTAGGTGTCCGGGCCCACGTGCACGCGGTGCACGCCGCCGGGCTCGTCGGCGAGCTCGAGCTGGGTGACCTCGTCGGTGACGAAGCGCGCGCCGAAGCGCTCGGCCTGCGCGCGCATGTCGGTCATCAGCTGCGGACCCATGATGCCCGCGGGGAAGCCAGGGAAGTTCTCCACCTCGGTCGTCTGCTGCAGCAGCCCGCCCCACATGAAGCCCTCGATCACCAGGGGCTGGAGGTTCGCGCGCGCCGTGTAGAGCGCCGCGGTGTACCCCGCGGGGCCGCTGCCCACGATCACGACCTGCTCGATGTTGCGCTCCTCGGTGCTCACTTCACTAAGTAAAGCAGCACGGACGGCGCGTCAGGGGGCGGCGGTCCCGACGGCCGCGGCGGGCGCCCCGCGGCGCTCCAGGCGCCAGCGCGCGACGGTCCGGCGCAGCTGCAGGTAGGCGATCGCGCCGGGCAGGGTCGGCAGCCAGAAGGCGAGCAGGCGGTAGGCCAGCACGGCGACCGTGGCCAGGCCGAAGTCGACGGAGAACGCGGCGAGCGCGCCGATCATCCCACCGTCGACGCCACCCACCCCGCCCGGGAGCGGGAGCAGGTTGCCGAGCAGGCCCACGAAGTAGGCCGTGACCACGACGGCGACCGGCGGCGCCTGCCCGAAGGCGTGGAAGCAGGCCCACAGGATCGCGATGTTGAAGCCCCAGTAGGCCAGCGCGCCCAGCACGGCCATGTCCGGGAAGCGCCGCAGGTGCCACAGGGCGATCCGGACGCCCGTCGACACCGCCGCGGGCACCGTGGCCAGCCGGCCCATCAGGCGGGCGAAGCGCCCGTGCCCCGACGCCCACCCCCGCACGCGCCGCTCGACGTCGGCGGGCAGGAGGGCCGTGGTGAAGGCGAGCACGAGCGCCCCCGTCGCCAGGAGCGCCGGCAGCGCGGTGATGGCGAACGGCCGCGGGCCCGGGAAGATCCCGTAGTAGAGGCCGGCCGCCGCGACGACGAGCCCCAGCAGGTACACGGCGTAGGTCAGGACGATGAAGCCGATCGTGCGGTCGGCGACCGTCCGCGGCCCCATCCCCGCGCGTCGCAGCGCCCACGCGGTGAGCGCCACCCCGCCCGCGCCGCCGGCGGCGAAGAGGCGCGTGGCGGCGAGCGAGGCCATGGTGATCTGGTAGCTCTCCGCCGCCCCGAGGCGCCGCGCGATGCGGTCGTCCTCCGGGACGTAGACGCCCTTGAAGACCACGACGTAGCCCGCGAAGGACAGCACGCTGAAGGTGAGGGCGAGGACCATCCACCACGGATCGGCGTCGCGGATGCGCTTGATGTCGTCCTCCACGCCGCCGAGCTGCGGGAGCACGACGTAGAGGAAGCCGACGAACGCCGCGACGATCACCGCGCCCACGACGAGCTGGCGCCGCGACACCTGCAGGCCGGGCATCTCCTCGTCGTCGTGGCCGTCCTGCGGCGCGTCGTCGTGGTGGTCGGGGCCGGCGGTGGGATGCGCCGCGTCTGAGCGGAAGCGCCGCCGACCGCGCTCGTCCTCGCGCGCGTCGGCCGGCGGGCGGCTCACGCCAGCGCGGTCCGTTGCAGGCCCTGCAGCCCACGGCTGGCGAGGGCCAGCAGCGGCGTGGCCCGCGGCCCGAGGCGGCGCACGGCCACCGCGAGGCCGGCGGCCGCCAGGAGGTCGGCGACGTAGTGCTCGCCGAGGTACACGAGCGCGAAGCCGAGGACCCCCGCGTAGCCCGCGCCGAGCGCTCCGGGGACCCGCCCGACGTCCGCCAGGAGGCGCGCGGCCATCACGGAGGTGGCGAAGTGCAGGGAGGGCATGGCGGCGAGGGGGTTGCCTCCCAGCGAACCATAGAGCGGGTCCCAGCGGTCTCCCCAGACCTCCGCCCCGCGCTCCACCATGAGGCGGCGCATGGCCGGCGCGCGGCCGACGCTCGCGGCGTACCAGGGCGGCGCGGTCGGCAGGACCCAGTAGGTCAGGACCCCCAGGTCGAAGGTCGCGTAGAGCATGAGCGCCGAGCGCTCGAACTGCTCCGGCCGCCGGACCATGACGAAGGCCAGCGCGGCGTGGGGCACCGCGAACCACACCCAGTGCGACCAGCACAGGGCGATCTCCAGGCGCCGGGCGACGCGCAGCGCGCGGTGGGCGTCCCGCGCGCGCAGCCACCCGCGCACGCGGCCCCCGTCGGCGAGCAGCCGCTGCAGGCGCACGCCGGGGAGCTCCCCGGCGCCGAGCACCCGGTCGATCCTCACGGGGTAGTCGATGCGCACCCGGGCCTCGAGCGCCTCGGGATCGTCGTTGGGCATCTCGTAGTGGGCGACGTAGGCCCACATCTGCAGCATGCAGATGACGACGTCGCGCTCGCGCGAGCGCGGGCGCACCACCCCGAGCGCGACGGGCGCGGCGATCGTCGCGACGGTGACCACGGGCTTGGGCAGGCGCACGCGGCGGCGGGCGAGCGGCGCGAGGACCCCGGCGGCGACCGCGCCCCACGCGACCGCGCGGATGGCTCGGCTCCGGTGGCGCAAGTGCGCGATCATAGTCCGAGCTATGGACGAGCGCCGTGCTCAGCCCGGCGACGGACCGCCGCCCCATCCCGACCTGCAGCCCGGCGACGTGCTGGCCGGGATGCGCATCGACGGCGAGGCGGGCCGCGGCGGGATGGGCGTCGTGCACCGCGCGACCGACCTCGCGCTCGGGCGGCCCGTGGCCCTGAAGGTCATCGCGCGCGAGCTCGCCGAGGACCCGGCCTTCCGGGAGCGCTTCGTGCGCGAGACGCGCGTCGCGGCGGCCATCGACCACCCCAACGTCATCCCCGTGTTCTCCGCGGGCGAGGACGCCGGGCGCCTGTACATCGCGATGCGCCTCGTCGACGGCGCCGACCTGCGCACGGTGGTGCGGGCGGTGGGCCCGCTGTCGCCCGAGCGCGCGGCCCACGTCGTCGCGCAGGTGGCCGCCGCGCTGGACGCCGCCCACGCGCGCGGCGTCGTGCACCGCGACGTCAAGCCCGCCAACGTCCTGCTCGACGCCGACGACCACGTCTACCTCACCGACTTCGGCCTGGCCAAGCGGATCGACTCGGGCTCCCGCCAGACCCGCGCGGGCGGCTGGGTCGGCACGCTGGGCTACGTCGCCCCGGAGCAGATCCGCGGGAACGGGGTCGACGCGCGCACCGACGTCTACGCGCTGGGCTGCGTGCTCTTCCACGCCCTCACCGCCACGAGCCCCTTCGCGCGCGACTCCGACGAGGCCACGCTCTGGGCCCACCTCAACGACGCGCCCCCCGACGCCGCGGCGATCGTCCCGGGCGTCCCCGCCGCGTCGGCCGCGGTGGTGGCCCGCGCGCTGGCCAAGGACCCCGCCGACCGCTTCCCCTCGGCCGGGGACCTCGGCCGGGCCGCCCTGCGGGCCGCGGGGCGCCCGGTGCCCGAGCGCCCGGAGCGGACCGTGGCCACCGGGGCCGCGTCGCCGTCCGACGAGCCCACGAGGACCTCGCCGACCCCGGTCGCCGTGGCGGCGACCGCCGCGACCGCCCTCGCCCCGGCGTCCCGCCGCGGGGGGCGGCGCCGGGCCGTCGTGGCCGCCGGCACGCTGGTGGTGGCGGTGGGCGCCGTGGCGGGCGCGGTGGCCCTCGGCGGCGGGGACGACGCACCGGGCACCGCGACGCCGCCGGCCGCCTCCCCCACCCCGCGCCAGGGCGCCATCACGGGCGCCTTCCGGGCGGGCCGCCCGAACGACCTCGCGCTCGACGGCAGCGCGGTCTTCGCCGCGAGCTACGCCGACGACCGCGTCTTCCTGCACGACATCGCCGACCTCTCCGCGCGCCGCGGGCCCGAGGCGGGCGCCGGCGTCGGCTCGATCGCCGCCTGCGCGCGGACGCTGTGGGTCGCCAAGGCGCGGACGGGCTCGCTGCTGCGCTACGCGCTCGGCACGGGGGCGCTGCGCGACCGCGTCGCCCTCCCCGCCGGGGATCCGATCCGCATCGCCTGCAGCGAGGAGTCCGTGTGGGTGGCCATGCGCCGCCTGCCCTCGGGCCAGGGCCGCTCGCAGGTCCTGCGCTTCAGCACCGCGGGCACGCTGACGGGCTCCTTCCCCGTGGCCGCCGGCGTGCAGGACCTGGCCGTCGGCGCGGGCGCGGTCTGGGTGACCAACCGGACCGAGTCCACCCTGACGCGCATCGCCATCGGCTCGGGCCTCGTGCGCCGGGTGCAGACCGGGGCGCGGCCCTCGGGCGTGGCGGTGGCCGACGGCCACGTCTGGGTGGCCAACGCGGGCGACGGGACGCTGTCGCGCTACACGACCCGCGGGCGCCTGCGCCAGGACCGCACGGTCCCCGCCGGCGAGCGTCCCGTGGCCGTCGCCGCGGGCGGCGGCACCGTGGTGGTCAGCGACCTGCTCGGCAACCGGGTCCTGCGCTTCGGCGCCGACGGCACGCCGGTCGGCGCCCTGGACGGCATCACCAACCCGCAGCGGGTGCTGCTGCGGGGACGCACCGCCTGGGTGGCCAGCCCGAACGCCGGGACGGTCACGCGCATCGCCTTCCCCGCGGGCTGAGCGCCTAGAGCTCGCGCGGGGTGACGATCCCCGACTGCAGCGCCTCGGCGACCAGGCGCGAGCGCTTCTGGCCCTGCGGCAGGTGCTCGATGCCGAAGCGGCCGAAGAGGGAGCGCAGGTGGCCCTTGACGGCGTCCACGCTGAGGTGGAGCTCCGCCGCGATGTCGGCGTTGGTCGCGGGCACGGCGAACTCGTCGACCTTGTAGGGGCGCGCCAGGGCGACCAGGACGGAGCGCTGCGTCGAGGGCAGGTCGTCGGCCCGTGGGACGGCGCCGGCCACCTGGGTCGGGCGGGAGTCCTCGGCCTCGGGCCGCCGGTAGGCGATCGTCGTGCTGCCCACCCGGAGCACGTCGCCGTCGCGCAGGCGCTGGCGGCCCGAGGTGCGCGCGCCGTTGACGAAGGTGCCGTTGCGCGAGAGGCCGTCGTCGCTGACGGTCCACTCCCCGCCGATGCGCTCCAGCTCGGCGTGCAGGCGCGAGACCTCGGAGTCCTCGGGCAGCGCCACGGCGTTCTGCGCGCCCCGGCCGATGCTCAGGCGCTCCCCGTCGAGCTCGACGATGCGCTGGGCGCCCGCCGCGGTGCGCAGGACGAGGAAGGGCCGGCCGCGGCGCTCGGCCTCGATGCGGTCGCGCAGCTCCGAGGGCGAGGCGGCGTGGGCGCTGAGGGGGGAGGCGGGCACCTGGGCCGCAGGATGCCAGAGCCGTGGGACGCATCCCTCGCCCGCAACCCACCCGGGGTGGGAGATCGTCCCACCTGGGGTGGGCGCGTGTGACCCGCGGGCCCCTGGGTGCGGCCCCGGCGCGGGCGGAGCATGGCCCCTCACCGTCCTCGTGTCTGGAGCCCCACCGTGTCCCCTGTCGTCGTCCGCCACCCCACCCACGCCCGCCTGCGCTCCGACGACGAGCTGGTCGCCGCGACCCGGGCGGGCTCCGACGACGCCTACGCGCTGCTGGTCGCCCGCCACCGCCTCGCGTTGACGGGCTACGCCCGCGCCGTGCTCGGCGGCGCGCACCACGACGCCGAGGAGGCCGTGCAGGACGCGTTCGTCCGGGCGCTGCAGGCGCTGCGCCGCGAGCCCGGGCGCACGATCCACCTGCGCGCCTGGCTGCACGCGATCGTCCGCAACGCCTGCCTGGACCGCCTGCGCCGGCCGGGGCGCACGGTCGACCTCGGCGCGCTCGAGGGCGTGCTGGGCGACGAGCGCGCCGATCCGGCCCGCGCGCTGGAGCGCTCGGAGGAGCTCGCCGCCCTCGTGGGCGAGATCGGCCGGCTCCCGGACCGCCAGCGGCGCGCCCTCGTCGGCTTCGCGCTGGAGGGCCGCAGCCACGAGGAGCTCGCCGCGCAGCTCGACGTGACGGTGAGCGCCTCCAAGGCGCTCGTGCACCGCGCCCGCCACGGGCTCGCCGCGGCCGCCGCCGCGGCGTAGGACCATGGCGGCGTGCCCGCGCTGCTCGCCTACGGCTCGCTCCTGGCCGACCTGCCGGGCGCCGCGCCCGCGCGCCTGCACGACCACGCGCTGACCTGGGGCGTGGCGATGGACAACGCCCGCTCCATCCCGGGCTACAAGGCCTACGAGGACGCCGGGGGCGCCCGTCCCGCCGTGGCCGTCTGCTTCCTGGACGTCGAGGCGGCGCCGGGGGCCGCCGTCGACGGCGTGCTCCTCGAGGTCGAGGACGCGGACTGGCCGGGCCTCGACGCCCGGGAGCGCAACTACGCGCGGGCGCGCGTCGCGGTGCAGTGCCGGGGCCGCGCGGAGGAGGCGTGGACCTACGTCGGCCTCGCGGCGGCCCGCGTGCGCGCCGCCGCCGCGCTGCGGGCGGGGACCGCCGTGGTGCAGCGCGACTACCTCGAGCGGGTGACCGCCGCGCGCGCCGCGCACGGCCTCGGGGTGCCGGGGCTCCCCGCCGGCGTGGTCCCGGCCGACCTCAGGCGGCGGGCGCTGCCGCCGGGCTGAGGCGCCCGCGCGCGGCCGCGACGAGCTCGCCGACCACCCGGGAGGCCTCGTCGGCCTCGGGGTGCCACTGCACCCCCAGGCACCAGCGGGCGCCGGGCAGCTCGATGGCCTCCACGGTGCCGTCCTGCGCGCGCCCGGTCACCTCGAGGCCCGCGCCGACCTGCGCGACGGCCTGGTGGTGGTGGGACTTGGTCGGGTGCTCGGACTCGCCCGCGGCCCGCTCGGCCAGGGAGCCCGGATCGAGCGTCACCGCGTGGTCGTTGCCCGCGAAGGTGCCCGGCCGCCGGCGGTGCTCCTCCGTGCCGAGCAGCTCGGGCAGGTGCTGGTGCAGCGTGCCGCCGCGCGCGACGTTGAGCAGCTGCATGCCGCGGCAGATGCCCAGGACGGGCAGGTCCTGGGCGAGCGCGGCGCGCGTGAGCGCGAGCTCGAAGGCGTCGCGCCCGGCGTTGGTCTGCCCTGTGGCGGCGTGCGCCTCGGAGCCGTAGGCGCCCGGGTCGATGTCCATCCCGCCGGAGAGGACGAGGCCGTCGAGCAGGCCGACGAGCTGGCCCGGGTCCTCGGCGCTCTCCCCGTCGGGGGCGAGGATGAGCACGAGGCCGCCCGCGCGCTGCACCGCCTCCACGTAGCTGCAGGGCACGAAGGCGCTCGGCTCGTGCCAGGCGCCGAAGGCGACCTCCTCCAGGTTGGCCGTGATGCCGATCACCGGGCGCGCCATGGGGGCCGAGCCTACGCGTAGCCTCCGGGACCGCATGTCCCCGCACGAGCCGACCGTCACGACCACCACGAGCGACGGGGTCCGGCGCATCGTCCTGTCCCGTCCCGCCGCCATGAACGCGGTGGACCGGGCCATGGCCGCCGAGCTGCGCCTGGCCGTCGACGAGGCCGCAGCCGATCCGGCGGTGCGCTGCGTGGTCCTGGCGGGCGAGGGCCGGGCCTTCTGCTCCGGCGCCGACCTGCGCGAGATGGGACCCGAGGCGCTCGGGGAGGACGCCTCGGGGGACGTCGGGGCGATCCTGCGGGAGCGCTACCACCCGATAATCACCGGGCTGCGGGGCATGCCGAAGCCCGTCCTCTCGGCGGTGCACGGCCCGGCCGTGGGCGTCGGGCTGTCGCTCGCGTTGGCCGCCGACCTCGTGCTCGCTTCGGAGTCGGCCTACTTCCTGCTGGCCTTCGTGAACATCGGCCTGGCCCCGGACGGCGGCGCGTCGGCCTTCGTGCCGAGCCGGATCGGCCTGGGCCGCGCCACCCAGATGGCCATGCTCGGCGAGCGCGTGCCCGCCCCGCAGGCGCTCGACTGGGGCCTGGTGGACCGCGTCGAGCCCGACGCGGGCCTCGTGGCCGCCGTCGACGAGCTCGCCGCGCGCCTGGCCGCGGGCCCCACGCGCTCCTACGCGGCCGTCAAGGAGCAGCTGAACGCCTGGAACCTGGGCGAGCTGGCCCGCCAGCTCGAGCTCGAGGCCAGCCTGCAGGGCGCGCTGGGGGCCTCGGAGGACGTCGTCGAGGGCGTCCAGGCCTTCCTCGAGCGGCGCCCCGCGCGCTTCACGGGACGGTGACCGCGCGCCTGCATCGGACCCTCCGGGCGCGCCGCCGCGCACCGGGACGCCTCGTCGACCACCCGACCGCTTAGACTTCCCCTCGCCTTGCGACGCCTTCAGCAGTCCTTTAAGAGCCACCGCGGCCGGATCGTCCTCTGGACGGTCCCCATCGTGGTCGTGGTCGTCCTGCTCGCCCTGCTGGGCATGCACTGGACGCCGGAGTCCGGAGGGTCGGCGAACGCCAACCACATCGACACGCTCTACAAGATCGTCCTCGGCGTCGCCGCGGTGGTCTTCCTCCTCGTGGAGGGCGTGCTCTTCTACTCGATGTTCAAGTTCAAGGCGCGCGAGGGCGCCGTGGCCGCGCAGATCCGCGGCAACACGAAGCTGGAGATCGGCTGGACCGTCGGCGCCGCCGTCATCCTCGTCGTCCTCGCCGTGGTGACCTTCGCCTTCCTGCCGGGCATCCGCAACCCGCCGAACTCCGACGCCGACGGCTACCAGGCGTCGGCGGTGCCGATCGTGGACGCGCCGGGCCCCGAGCAGCGCCTCCCGCCCAACGGCCGCGCGCTGAACATCCGCGTCAACGGCCAGCAGTACCTCTGGCGCTACGAGTACCCCGACGGGGACTCCAACGACCTGAACAACCCCTTCGCCTACGAGGAGATGGTCGTCCCCACCAAGACCACCATCACGCTGGACATCGTCTCGCAGGACGTCGCGCACTCCTGGTGGATCCCCGCCCTCGGCGGCAAGTTCGACGCGCTCCCGGGCTACACGAACCACACGTGGTTCAAGATCGACAAGCCCGGCGTCTACACCGGCCAGTGCGCCGAGCTGTGCGGCCGCAACCACGCGAACATGATCGCGGAGGTCCGCGCCGTGTCCCCCGACGAGTTCACCCGCTGGCTCGCCGAGCGCAAGACCGACATCCAGGCCGCCGACGACGCGGCCGCCCGCACCCGCCAGCAGGACCAGTCCGCGGCGACGCTGGGCAACTGAGAACCCGGAGACGAGACCAATGGCCACGCCTGAACTGACCCGGCCCGCTGCGGGCACCCTCACCCCCCTTCCGATGGTCACGGCGCACGAGGTGCGCCGCCAGCCCGAGGGCTGGACGTCGTGGGTCACCACGACCGACCACAAGAAGATCGGGATCATGTACCTGGTCCTC
>CAXUES010000039.1:0-656 GCA_964250185.1 uncultured Solirubrobacteraceae bacterium
GCGGCCTTCACCGCGACGGGGAAGCCGATCTCGTCCCTGGCGAGGCGCAGGGCCTCCTCCACCGTCTCGACCGGCTCGACGGTGCCGGGCACGATCGGCACGCCCGCCTCCTGCATGAGCTCGCGGGCGCGGGTCTTGGAGCCCATGGCGTCGATGGCCGACGCGGGCGGGCCGATGAAGGTGATGCCCTCATCCTCCAGCCGCTTGACGAAGGGCGCGTTCTCCGACAGGAAGCCGTAGCCGGGATGGACGGCCTGCGCGCCGCTCTCCCGGACGACCTCGACGATCTTGTCGACGTTGAGGTAGCTCTCCGTCGGGTTGGCCGGCCCGATGAGGTACGCCTCGTCGGCAGCCTGCACGTGGAGGGCGTCGCGGTCGGCCTCGGAGTAGACGGCGACGGAGGCGATGCCGAGCTCGCGGCACGCGCGTGCGACGCGGATGGCGATCTCGCCCCGGTTGGCGATGAGGATCTTGTCGAACATGGGCGCGGGGGACCTTATGCGAGCGGGGCCGATGAGCCCCGCCCGCCTCCACCGTCTAGGACGGCATGAGCGATCAGACGCAGACGACGACCACCGTGGACAACATCGGGGTGGCGATGTTCACCGTCGCCGACCAGGACGCCGCGGTGGGCTTCTACACCCGGACCATGGGCT
>CAXUES010000039.1:666-10657 GCA_964250185.1 uncultured Solirubrobacteraceae bacterium
GGTGGCCGGCTCCCCGGGCCAGGAGATGCGCTGGGTGGAGGTCGCGCCCGTGGGCTCGACCGCCCGGCTGGCCCTCAACCCGCCGATGGGCGGCGGCGGGCCCGGCGGGAGCGGCATCGGCATCGAGACCGCCGACGTCCACGCCGAGCACGAGCGCCTGAGCGGGCTGGGTGCCGAGGTCGACGACGTCATGGACATGCCCGGCGCGCCGACGATGTTCATGATGCGCGACCCCGACGGCAACCACATCGCGGTGGTGGAGCGCCCCTAGGCCGAGGCGGCGCCCAGCGCGTCGCAGGCCTCGCGCGTGCCGACCACGCTGATCGGCGCCCCCGCGGCCACGACCGCATCGGGCGGGGGCTGGAAGCGCCCGCCGAGCGCGATGACCCGCACGTCGCGCTCGGCGTGCAGCGCGCGGACGCTGCGCCCGACCAGCGCCGAGGTGGCCGGGACCTCGCAGCTGAGCACGCGCAGCGGGAGGTTGGAGACGGCGAGCGGCTCGGCCAGCGACCGCCCGAGCAGCGCGGCGGTGAACGCGGGCGCCGACAGGGCGGAGACCGAGCGGGTGAGGGTCTCGGGATCGGAGCGGTCGATCCGCGCCGCCAGGCGCGAGTCGAAGATCCGCATGACCACGCGCAGGTCGGCGCGGTCGTCGCGCGCGGCCAGCCCGGCCTGCACGTTGGCCAGGTCGTCGCTGGTCACCGCCATGAGCGCCATGGCGCGGTCCAGGTGCAGCCGGTCGAGCGTCTCGGGGTCGCGCGCGTCCGCGAAGACCACGGGCACCTGCAGGTCGCGCGCGACCGCCACGCCGACCGCCTCGGTGTCGCGCTCCACGGCGATGCAGGGCACGCCGAGCTCGTTGAGCGCCTCGAGCACCCGCGAGCCCAGGCGGCCGAGGCCGCAGACCACCACGTGGTCGGCGTGCGGCCGCGGGAAGCGCCCGAGCGCGCGGTCGATCCGCGAGGAGACGACGACGTCGGTCACCACGGCCAGGACGCAGGCCAGCAGGACCGCGCTGACCGCCATCAGGCCGATGTCGTAGACCTTGATGGCCGCGCCCTCGTCGACGAGGTTGATGTCGCCGTAGCCCACGGTGGCCATCGTCGTGACCGTGAAGTAGAGGGCGTTGATGAAGGTCAGGTCGTGGGCCAGGGAGAACACCGCGGTGCTCACCGACCCGACGAGCGCGATCGCCGTCAGCAGCACCCAGGCCCGGCCGGGCAGCAGCCGCAGCTGCAGGCGCGCCCGCCGCAGGGGCGAGGGGCGCCGCTGCCGGATCGGCGCGCCCTCGTCGGCACCCGCGTCGTCGCGGTGGTGGGCGGCCACCGAGGCGGGCAGCGCGCCCCGCGCCGCGCGCACGGCGACCGCCTCGGCGATCAGGCCGAGCACGAGCGGCGGGAGCGCGTCGACCGGCGGGAGGACCTCGGTGACGTGGTCGGGATCGCAGAGCGCGGCGACCAGGCGCGGGTCCTGCCGGTCGACCTCGGCGACCTCCAGCAGGCGGCCGGCCAGCCGCACGCGCTGGCCCTCGTTGCCCGACAGCGCGGCGCGCAGGAACGCGGGCGCGGCGACCTCGGTCTCCGAGATGACCTCCGCCCGGCCTCCGAGCAGGCGCTGGATGCCCGTGCGCAGGTCGCTGGAGCCCGTGCGGACGACGAGCCGCGCCCCCGGCGCGAGCTCGCCGACCAGGAGGGCCGCGTCGAGGTTCTGCAGGTCGCCCGGGCCGAGCAGGCCGACGGCGGCCGCGCCCGCGGCGCGCGCCCGTTCCCACGTCGCGTCCTGGGTCGGGTCGCCCAGCACGAGCTCCGCGCCGGCGGCGGCGGCCGCCTCCGCCGCGGTGGAGCCCGCCGCGCAGACGCTCGTGGTGCCCACGCCGGAGAGCTCGAGCTCCTCGCGCACGCGCACGGCGACGCCGTCGTCGCCCACGACGACGACCCGGGACACGGCCACCGCGTCGTCGGCGGGTGGGGGGGACATCGCGGCAGAGGCTGCCAGGCGCGCAGGACGGCTCCTCCGCGACGCCGGCGCGCTTGCCGCGCGGCCGATGCCCTGGGAGGCTCGCGCCATGCCGAGCATCGCGCGCGTGGGGCGGGTCCTGGTGCCCGTCGCCGACCAGGACCGGGCCGTCGCCTTCTACCGCGACGTCCTGGGCTTCGAGGTCCGCGGGGACACGAGCGGCGCCGAGGGCGCCGAGGCGCGCTGGGTCGAGGTCGTCCCGCCCGGCGCCGAGACGGCGCTGGCGCTCGTGCCGCCGATGGCCGGCATCGACGCGGGCACGCCGACCCGCGTGACGCTGAGCTCGACCGACGTGGCCGCCGACCGGGACGCGCTGGAGGCCGCGGGCGTCGACGTGGACGAGCTCGTCGACGTGCCGGGCGCCCCGCTGGTCTGCTTCTTCCGCGACCCGGACGCCAACCAGCTCGTGCTCACCGAGGCGTAGGCCCGGTCAGTACCCGCGGGAGCCCGGCGCGTTCTGCGCGCCGTCGACGGTGACGGTGGTGCCGCTGATCCAGCTCGCGGCGTCGGAGAGCACGAAGGCGACCACCCGCGCGACCTCCTCCGGCGTGCCGAGGCGCCCGCGGGGGAACTCGTGCTCCTCGAAGGCCGCGTAGATGTCGGGGTCCTGCTCGCGCAGGCGGCCCCAGCCGCCGCCGTCGAAGACCACCGACCCGGGGGCGACGGCCGTCACGCGGATCCCGCGCGGGCCGAGGTCGCGCCCGAGCGCGCTCGCCGCGTAGTCCACCGCGGCCTTGGCCGCCCCGTACTGCGCGGTGGGCTGTGGCCGCGAGCCCGAGACGCTGGAGATGAGCACCACGCTGCCGCCGCCCCGGGCGGCCATGGGTCCCACGCACGCCCGCAGGGCCTCGATCGCGTGGCCGAGGTTGAGGTCGAAGGCCGCGCGCCAGTCCGCGCGGTCGGCGTCGAGCAGGCCGCGCCCGCCCGAGCTGCCCCCGACGTTGGCCACCAGCAGGTCGGGGCCGCCGCCGAGCGCCCCGGCCGCCGCGGCCACCCAGGCCTCCAACGCGCCGTCGGCGCCCGCGTCGACCCCGTCGCCGCGGTGTGGCCCGGGGCCGGGGAGGGCGGCCGCGGTCGCCCGCGCCGCGTCGCCGTCGCGCGCGCACAGGCCCACGGCGCAGCCCTCGGCGGCGAGGGCCTGGCAGATCGCGCGGCCGATGCCGCGCGAGCCGCCGGTGACCAGCGCGACCTTCCCGGCCAGCCCGAGGTCCACTACGCGGGGGCGTCGCCGCGGGCGCGGGCGGCGTCCTCGGCGGCGCGACGACGTGCCTCGTCGGCGTCGCGGGCGACGCGGTCGGCCTCGTCGGCGCGGGCGGCGGCCTCGTCGGCCTCGCGGGCGCGCTCCTCCGCGGCCCGCTCGGCCTCCTCCGCGCGCCGGCGCGCCTCGTCCTCGGCCTCCAGGCGGGCGGCGCGGGCGCGCGAGCCCTCCACCGACTCCCCCGCCGCGACGGCCCGGCCGACCCCGTAGGTCTCGGTGACCTGGTCGAGCTCGCTCGAGGTGGGCGCGGCCTCGCCGTCGCCCGCGACGAGCAGGCGGTCGCCCGCGAAGGCGAGCTGCAGGTCGTCGTGGGTCACCGCGGCGCCGTCGAGGGGCACGAGGTGGTGCTTCTTGGACAGCCGCCCGGAGCGCACGCTGGCCAGCGCCGGGGTGGCGCCCGCGAAGTACACCTCCTCGAGCTTGCCGACCTTGTCCCCCGCCGCGTCGTAGACGTCGCAGCCGATCCAGCCCTCGAGCTCGTTGACCTTCATGGGGCGAGGCTTCCCGCGCGCAGCCGGGCGCACGCCAGCGGAGCGATCGACCGGGCGCCGGCGGTCTCGGCTTGCCATGTCAGTTTGCCACCTCCATGATGGGCCGATGCAGCAGCGCACGGTCCCGCAGGGGTCCGACGGAGCCACCCGCACCACGATCTCCGACGGCCTCGTCGCGCTCCTGAAGGACTTCTACGGCGTGGGCCCGACCCAGGCGAAGACGTACGTCATGGACGACCTCGTGGTCTGCCTGCTCCGCGGCGGCTTCACGCGGGTGGAGCAGACCCTGCTCGAGGGCGGCCGCACCCGGGCGGTCATCGAGCAGCGCATGGCCTTCCAGGAGGTGATGCGCCCGCGCTTCAAGGAGGTGGTCGAGCGGGCCACCGGCCGGCAGGTCGTCGGCTTCATGAGCGGCAACCAGCAGGACCCGGACATGATCTGCGAGGTCTTCGTCCTCTCGCCGACGGAGCTCCTCGCGGCCGACGAGCCCGGCGGCAGCGAGCTTGTGACCCCACCCTCGACCATGTAGGCTTCCGACCTGGAGGGCATCCCGGTCGAGGCCCCCGCACGGCGGTGGCAACGGCGCCTGACTTCCTTGTTCGCCCGTTCGGAAGCAAGGAGCGCCGTGTCCGTCCGCCGTCCCCCGCCCTTCGCCTGCTCCCGCCGTGACTGCGACGCCCTCAGCGGCGTGCGGATCACCGGCGAGCTCGACCTGACCGCCGGCGAGGAGCTCGCGCGGGCGTTGGGCATGCCCACCCGGGCGGCGCCGCCGCTCGTCGTCGTCGACATGCGCGAGGTGGCCTTCGTCGACGCGAGCGCCATGCACGTGCTGCTCGGCGCCCAACGGGAGATCGAGCGGGCCGAGGGCCGCATGGTCATCGTGCGGGGGCAGGTCGCCTTCGACTGGTGGCTGCCGGCGGTGGGCCTCGACGGCGCGCTCGAGGTCGTCGACGAACGCGAAGCGGGCGCCGCATGACCGCCGCGACGACGTCCCCCGCCCGAGCGGTCCCGAGTGCCCGGGAAGCCGAGCCGCGCGCGCGCCGGACGACGCGCGGGGCGCCCGGCGACCCGCTCGGCGCCGCCGACGCGGGCAGCGTGCTGCGCCGGCACGGCGCCTTCGTCGACCTGGCGGCCGGACGCGGCCTCTACCTCGCGGACGAGGGCATCGGCCGCGCCGGCCTGCTCGTGGTGTGCGCGGGAGCGGTCCTGCTCGAGCACGACCGGGCCGACCGCCGCACCGCCGAGCTCGCCGGGACGGGTGACGTCCTGGCCCTGGACGGCGTCACCACCGCGGTCCGCGGCCTGCGGCCCACGGCCAGGGTGTACGCCCTGCACAGCCCGCTGCCCCGGCTGCTCGAGGACCTGCCCGATGTCGGGGTGCGGCTGCTCGCCGCGAGCCTGCACCGCCAGCGCGCGCACCACCGCCTGCTGGCGGCGCTGCACCTGCCTCGCATCGAGGACCGCGTGCTCGTGGTGCTCGGCCTCGCCGCGGAGCGCTTCGGTCAGCGCACGGCGACCGGCGTGCGCATGGACCTCGGGCTGACCCACCGCCAGCTCGGGTGGATCGCGGCGGCGCGGCGCCCCTCGGTCACCACCGCGATGGGCCTGCTGCAGCGCCGCGGCCACGTCACCCTCGACGAGCACGACCGGATCCTCATCGATCCGGGAGCGCCCGTGCTCGAGGAGGCGGGCGTCCTGCGGGCCGTCCGGCCGCCGGCCGACGACTGACGCCGGGGCTCAGGCGGTCGAGGCCTCGCCCTCGGCCTCGACGGCCGACGCGATCGCGATGAGCTCCTCGCGGCGGGTGAGCTTCACCCGCGGCCGGCCCGTCTCGGCGCCCTTGGCCTGCTCGTGGGCGTCGATGGCCTGCCAGCCCGCGACGTCGACGAGCTGCGGCCGCCGCTCGCGGAGGATCGCCTCGACCTCGTCGGCCGACTTCGTGGCGCCGCGGCGCAGCGCGCCCGACTCGAGGTCGGCCAGCAGCGCGTCGACGGTCTGCTGGGCGTCCTTCTTGTTGGTCCCGATGACGCCGGATGGCCCGCGCTTGATCCAGCCCGCGACGTAGGCGCCGGGCAGCGGCCCGCCGCCCTCGCCGTCGGTGATGCGGCCCTCGCCGTCGTGGGGGATGAGCCCCCGCTTGGCGTCGAACGGCACGCCGGGGACGGGGATGCCCGTGTAGCCGATGGCGCGCAGGACGATCCCCGCCTCCAGGACCTCCTCCTCCCCGGTGGCGCGGGCCTTCAGCGCGCCGCTCGCGTCGCGCTCCAGGCGGTTGCGGCCGATGCGCACGCGCTGCACGTGCCCGTCGCCCTCCAGGGCGGTCGGGCCGGCCAGGAAGCGCAGGACGATGCGGCGGCGCTTGCCCTCCGGCTCCCGGGCGGCGTACTCGTGCAGCAGCTCGACGTTGCGCCGGGCGGTCTGGTCGAGCTCGCCCTCGCGCAGCTCCTCGGCCACCTCGAGCTCGGCCGGATCGATGATGAGGTCGGCGTCGGCGAGCTCGGAGAGCTCGATGAGCTCCGGGTTGGTGAACGCCGCCTGCTCGGGGCCGCGGCGCCCCAGGACGACCACCTCGGTGATCGTCGAGGCGTCCAGCACCTCCAGCGCGTGGTCGGCGGTGTCGGTCGGGGCGAGCTCGTCCGGGGTGAGGCAGAGCATCCGCGCGACGTCGATGGCCACGTTGCCGTTGCCCACGACGACCGCGCGGTGGGCGCGCATGAGGTCGATCTCGAGGTCGCGGTGGTCCGGGTGGCCGTTGTACCAGCCCACGAAGTCGGTGGCCGAGTGGGAGCCGGGGAGGTCCTCGCCCGGGATGCCGGAGCGCCGGTCGGCCGCGGTGCCGACCGCGTAGAGGACGGCGTCGTACCAGTCCAGGAGCTCCTCGTGGGTCACGTCGCGGCCGACCTCGACGTCGCCGAAGAGGCGGAACGAGGCGCTGGCCGCGGTCTTCTCGAAGACCCGCGAGACCGACTTGATCTTGGGGTGGTCCGGCGCGACGCCGCCGCGGACGAGGCCCCAGGGCGTGGCCAGGCGCTCGAGCACGTCGACCTCGACG
This sequence comes from uncultured Solirubrobacteraceae bacterium, assembly GCA_964250185.1. GTDB lineage: Bacteria > Actinomycetota > Thermoleophilia > Solirubrobacterales > Solirubrobacteraceae > Paraconexibacter. Next base: position 7,484 of record CAXUES010000039.1, read on the forward strand.
TCGCCCGAGCGCAGGAGCTGGCCCGCGGCGTAGGCGCCGGACGGGCCGGAGCCGATGATCGCGACGCGGAGGGTGGTGGAGCTGCTCATCGGTGGGTGGGCCTCAGTTCGTAGACGCAGGCGGGGGAGCCCGAGAGGACGTGGGCGACGCGGGTGACCTCCGCGTCGGGCATGAGCTGGCGCAGGAACGCGAGCTCGGTCGAGCAGGCGTGCGCGTGGCGGCGGGCGACCGCCAGGATCGCGCAGTTGTGCTCGGTGATGCGGTGCGTGCCGTCCGGCAGGACGTCGAAGGAGGCGAGGTAGCCCTGCTCGTCGAGGATCCGGGCGAGCTCGGCCACCCGGTCGCCGAAGCCCAGGCCCGCCAGGCGCCCGGCGGCGTCGTCGGCGCGGGCGGCGCCGCGGCGGGCGAAGACGCGCGCGAGCAGCTCGGGGTCCTCGTCCTCGACGTAGCCCAGCAGCTGGGTGGCCAGCTCGCCGTAGGCCTTGGGGAAGAGCCGGTCGGCGCCCGGCGCGAGCGCCCAGTGGCGGCGCGGGCGGCCGGGGCCGGGGCGCTCGTCGCGGTGGGCGACCAGGCCGGCGGCGTGCAGGCCCCGCAGCTGCTGGCGGACCGCGGAGGGGGTGATGGCCAGCGCGGCGGCCAGCGCCTCGGCGCGCGCCTCCCCGTGGGTGCGCAGGTGCTCGAGGATCGCGCGGCGCGTCGGCGGGAGGTCCTCCAGCGGCGTGATGGGAACAACGGCCATCGAGGGGTTGAAGCGTACCCCGCCGTGGCAGTACAACAAGCAGTGGCTGTCGCAATGCGACGGCCGACACACCATCACCAGGAGGCAGCACATGCCCTACGAGGTCCCGGCCCTGTCCTACGACTACGCGGCGCTCGAGCCGCACGTCGACGAGGCCACCATGCGGGTGCACCACGACAAGCACCACCAGGCCTACGTCGACAAGGCGAACGCGGCGCTGGAGGGCACCGAGTTCGACGGCAAGCCCGTCGAGGAGGTCCTCAAGTCCCTGGGCGACCTGCCCAGCGACAAGCAGGGCCCGTTCCGCAACAACGGCGGCGGCCACTACAACCACACGCTCTTCTGGGAGTCGATGAGCCCCGACGGCGGCGGCGCCCCCTCGGGCGAGCTCGCCTCGGCGATCGACGAGGCCTTCGGCTCCTTCGACGCCTTCAAGGAGCAGTTCGAGGCCGCGGGCGTCGGCCAGTTCGGCTCGGGCTGGGCCTGGCTCGTGCTCGACGGCGGCAAGGTCGCGATCACCTCGACCCCGAACCAGGACTCGCCCGTCCTCAACGGCCAGGTGCCGCTGCTGGGCAACGACGTCTGGGAGCACGCCTACTACCTGCAGTACCAGAACAAGCGCCCCGCCTACCTCAAGGCGTGGTGGAACACCGTCGACTGGAACAAGGTCGCGGAGCGCTTCTCCGCCGCCAAGTAGCACCGCCGTCCGCGGCCTGCCCCTAGCGGGGGCAGGCCAGGACGCGCCCGGACGACGCGCCCAGCACGACCGTCCAGCGGTCGCGCGGCGCGCGGTCGGCCCGCAGCGCCAGCGCCCGCCCCGCGCGCGGCGCCAGCGTCCCGATCGGGACGACCTGCGCCGTGGCGAAGCGGCGGACGGACACGGCGACGGGCGCGTCGGCCACGAGGCGCAGGCCGCCCGCCGGCGCGGGCACCGATCGTGTGCCGTCCGCGCGCACCGGGATCGGCAGGCAGCCCGCGGTGTCCGGGGACGCCGGCGCCAGGGCGAGGCCCTCGCCGCGCGCGATGGTGTCGTCGGCCCAGTGGCGCTCGTCCTCGGGGCGCCCGCGCAGCTCGGACAGCGACCAGCCCGGGGAGCCGTAGCGCGCCGCGGCGGCGAGGTAGGGCCTGGCGTCGACGGGCTGCAGGACGGCGAGCGGGCCCTGCTGCGCGACGAAGCCCGGCGGGACGAGCGGGCCGGCGACGTCGAGGCCGGCGAGCGTCGCGCGCAGGGCGAAGGACGCCGGGCGGTAGATCGTCGAGGCGTCGCGCAGGCGCGCCGCGTTGCCCACCACGGAGATCCCGGCGAGCGCCAGCAGCACGAGGATCGCCGGACCGCCCGGGCGGGCTCCCCGGGCGGCGTGGCCCGCGACGAGCGCGGCGAGCACCGCGGCCGCGTAGACGTAGCGGACGGTGCTCGGGTCGCGTCCCGGGCCGAACCCGAGGCCGATGAGCGCCCAGAAGCCCACGAGCGCTGCGAGCGCGGCGACGAGCTCCGGGGTCAGGCGGGCGGGCCGTCGGACGACCGCGACCACGAGCCCGGCCGCGGCCAGCAACGCGAGCGGCGCGCCGAAGGGCGAGCTCGTCATGAAGGGCGAGAGCGTCGTGCGCTCGCCCAAGGGGTGGTCGAGTCCGGCGATCGCCCCGGCCGCCGAGGCCGCCTCGCGCAGCACGAGGTCGCCGAGCAGCAGGACGTTCCCCGGCGCGAACGTCGCCGGGTTGGCGTGCGTGTCCGCCCACACCAGGCGCACCCAGGCGAACCACGCGACGTAGGCCACCACCGCGGGGGCGACGATCCACAGCCGGCGGGGGCCGCCGCGGCGCAGCGCGAGCTGGACGACCGCCCCGGCCACGAACGCCAGCGCGAGGGTGAAGCTCAGGACGGAGAGCAGCAGCAGCGCGGCCGCGAGCACGTCGCCGCGGCGGTCGTCGCGCTGCAGGGCGAGGAGGGCGCCGAGCCCTGCCGCCAGCGCGGCGACGTTCCCGATCCCCGACACGACGAAGTTGAGCTCCCAGACCGACCCGAGCAGCAGCAGGACGCTCGCGGCGATCGCCGCGCACGCCGGTCCGGTGAGCCGGCGCAGGTGGGCGGCCAGCAGCCAGGCGACCAGGACCACGCCGGCGATCTCGACGATCCGCAGCGGGACGTACTCCGGCCCGAGCAGCTCGAAGTCGACCGCGAAGAGCACCCGCTGGAAGAGCGCGAGGTGCCCGTTGAGCGGGGCCAGCAGCGACGCGGGACGCAGCCCGTCGGCGTTGGTGAACATGGCGATCTCGTCCACGAACGCGGTGGTGGAGCGCGTGAGGAGCGTCGCCAGGACGACGTAGACGGCGCTGGTGAGCGCGAGCAGCGCGCGGGCCGGGCGCTCCTCGTCGAGGCGCGCCGCGAGGACGACGACCCGTCCGCCGAGGCGTCGGGACCACGGCGCGAAGCGGTC
>CAXUES010000039.1:10667-10957 GCA_964250185.1 uncultured Solirubrobacteraceae bacterium
GCTTGGCGGAGGAGGGCACGGCCGCGGCATGCTATCGGCGCGGGTCGGCACCCCCGCTCGGTCCAAGATCGCCCGGCCGGGTCCCTCCGCGCGGTCCGCACGAGCGTCGTCGCGCCAGCGCCAAGCTGTGCGGGTGCTGGTTCCCCAAGGCCTGTCGGGACCGATCGACCCCGTCGCGGAGGGCTTCGACGAGGCCGCGCTGGCCGGCGCCGACCTCGAAGCCGTCGCCCGCGGCATCGCCGCGCAGCTGGAGCGCGAGGGCGTCTCGTTCGGCGGCGAGGGCACCTTCC
>CAXUES010000039.1:10967-13512 GCA_964250185.1 uncultured Solirubrobacteraceae bacterium
TCGCCGCCGAGGAGTGGGACGCCCTGTCGGCGGGGCTCGCCCAGCGCGTCCGCGCGCTCGACCGCTTCGTCGCCGACGTCCACGGCCCGCGCCACGCGGTGGCCGAGGGCGTCCTGGGCGCCGCGGTGGTGGGGGGCGCCGAGCACCTCGACGCGGCCGCCGCGACCATGCCGCCGCCGTCGGGGCGCTGGATCGGCGTGGCGGGCATCGACGTGGTCCGCGGCGCCGACGGCGTCCTGCGCGTGCTCGAGGACAACTGCCGCACCCCGAGCGGGATCGCCTACGCGATGGCGGCCCGCCGCGCGGTCGCCCGCGCGCTCGGGGAGGGGCACCTCGCCGGGGTGCGCGGCCACGACGAGGTGCCGCGCCGCATGGCGTCGGTCCTCCGCGGGGCCGCCCCGGCGGTCGCGGGCGCGCCCGTCGCGGTCGTGCTCAGCGACGGCCCGTCCAACAGCGCCTTCTTCGAGCACCGCGCACTGGCCGCCGGCATGGGCCTGCCGCTCGTCACGCCCGCCGAGCTGGAGGTGCGCGGCGACGAGCTGTGGATCGCGGGCGCCGCCGAGCGGCGCGTGGACGCGCTCTACCGGCGCACGGACGACGACCAGCTCGACTCGCCGGTCGGACGCCTCCTGGAGGGCCCGCTGCGCGCGGGCACGCTCGGGCTGGTCAACGCCTACGGCTGCGGGGTGGCCGACGACAAGCTCGTCCACGCCCACGTGGAGGACCTCGTGCGCTTCCACCTCGGCGAGGAGCCGCTGCTGGAGTCGGTGCGCACGCTGGACCTCACGGAGCCGGAGGCGGTCGTCGAGGCGCTCGACCGCCTCGAGGAGCTCGTGATCAAGCCGCGCGCGGGCCACGGCGGGGCCGGCGTGACGATCTGCGCCCGGGCCACGCCGCAGGAGCTCGACGACGTGCGCGCCGTGCTGCGCGAGGAGCCGCAGCGCTGGATCGCCCAGGAGCTCGTGCACCTCTCCACCCACCCGACGGTGATCGACGGCCGCCTCGAGCCCCGCCACGTCGACCTGCGCCCGTTCGTGCTGCTCGGCCCGGAGGGGCCCGAGGTCCTGCCCGCGGCGCTCACGCGCGTGGCCTTCGGCGCGGGGGAGCTGGTCGTCAACTCCTCCCGCGACGGCGGGGCCAAGGACACCTGGGTGTCCCGGGCATGATCGGGGCGATGCCCAGGCCCCTCATCGGCGTGACCACCTCGGAGATGCGCAGGGGCGACCGCGTGCTGCCCGACGACCACGCCGATCCCAAGCAGCCCGAGCTCGCCCTGGCCATGGCCTACCTGCAGGCGGTCGCCCGCGCGGGTGGGGTGCCCGTCGTGCTGCCGCCGGTGGACGCCGACCTCGCGCCCGACCTCGTCGCGCGCCTGGACGGCATCTGCCTGTCGGGCGGCCCCGACCTGGACCCGGCCGCCTACGGCGCCGCGCGCCACGCGCAGCTTGGGCCGACCGCGGCCGGCCTGGACGCCTTCGAGCTCGCCGTGGTCCGCGAGGCGCGTGCGGCAGAGCTGCCGATCCTCGGGATCTGCCGGGGCATGCAGCTGCTCGACGTCGCGAGCGGCGGCACGCTGCACCAGCACGTGCCCGACGTCGTCGACGCGGGCGTCGCGCACCGCCAGCTCGAGCCGGGCACGCGGGCGACCCACCCCGTCGACGTGGCCGCGGGGTCGCGCCTGGCCGACGCGCTCGGCGCCGACGGCGAGCTGTGGGTCAACTCCTTCCACCACCAGGCCGTCGACCGGCTCGGCGACGGGCTGGTGCCGGTGGCCTGGTCGCCCGACGGGCTCGTGGAGGCCGTCGAGGCCGAGGAGGGCCCGTTCCTGCTCGCCGTGCAGTGGCACGCCGAGACGCTCGTCGAGCGGCCCGAGGAGCTCGCCCTGTTCCGGGCGCTCGTCGGGGCGGCGAGCGACCGCCAACGACCGCGGGCCGTCGCGTGAGCCGGCCGCTGCCGACGTGGGCGGCATGGCACCCGGCGGGGGCCGAGCGCCCGTGGACGCTGGGCGTCGAGGAGGAGGTCATGCTCGTCGACGCCGCCACGGGCGCCCTCGTGCCGCGCACCGACGAGGTCCTGCTGCACCTCGCCGACGTCCTCGGCGGCCGCGCGGCCGCCGAGACCCACGCGGCGGTCCTCGAGCTGGCCACCCAGCCCCACGCGACGGTGGCGGCGGCCTGCGGGCAGCTCGCCGACCTGCGCGCCGCGCTCGCCGCGGGGATCGAGCCGCTGGGCATCCGCGGCGCGGTCGCGGGCACGCACCCGTTCGCCCGCGCGGGCGACGCGCAGGTGTCCGAGGGCGCCCGCTACCAGGCCATCCACGAGTCGATGCGCGACCTCGCCCGCCGCGAGCCGACGTTCGCCCTGCACGTCCACGTCGCCGTGCCCGGTCCCGACGCCGCCGTCCGCGCGCTCGACGGCCTGCGCGCGCACCTCCCGGTCCTCCTCGGCCTGGCCGCCAACTCCCCGTTCTGGCACGGCCGCGACTCGGGCCTGGCCGCGACGCGGATCCCGATCTTCGGCAGCTTCCCGCGCACGGGCCTGCCGC
>CAXUES010000040.1:0-5598 GCA_964250185.1 uncultured Solirubrobacteraceae bacterium
GGGCAGGGTCTGGCAGGTCCGCTGCACGGAGACGTCCGCGCGCCTGCTCCCCGGGGCCGCCGACCCCCGCCCCGACGTCGTCATCACGACCGACGCCGCCACCTGGCTGGCCATCCGCGCCGGGGAGCTGTCCGGCGTCGACGCCTTCAGCGTCCGCCGGCTGACCGCGAGCGGCCGCATCGACGTCGCCCTCGGCTTCGAGGGCCTCTTCGCGCTGCCCGACGGCCGCGAGCCGCTCCTGCGCCTGCGCGACGTGCCACTCTCCCGCGGGCGCTCGATCTCGACGCTCACGCTCGGCGAGGGCAGCGACGTGGTCCTCATCCACGGCCTCGGGTCGGCGAAGACCTCGTTCCTGGACTCCGCCGGCCCGCTCGTGGCCGCCGGGCACCGCGTCCACATCATCGACCTGCCCGGCTTCGGCTCCTCCCCCGCGCCCCGCCTGGCGCCCTACACCGCCTCGTGGTTCGCGGGCGCCGTCGAGGAGTGGATGGACCAGATGGGCATCCGCCGCGCCCACCTGGTCGGCAACTCGATGGGCGGGCGGATCGCCATCGAGGTCGCCCTGCGCCACCCGGGCCGCGTGCGCTCGCTCGTGCTGCTCGCCCCGGCCGTCGCCTTCGTCAAGCGCAGCCTGCACCCGATCGTCCGCCTGCTGCGCCCGGAGTTCGCCCTGCTGCCCCACTCCGTGCGCCGGTCGCTCGTCGCCCATCAGCTCGGCGGGCTCTTCGCGGATCCCGACGCGCTGGACCCGGCCATGGCCGACGTCGCCGTGGAGGAGTTCCAGCGCGTGTACGCCAGCGCCGCCTCACGCCTGGCCTTCCTCGCCTCGGCGCGCAACATCTACCTCGACCGGCCCTTCGGCCGCGGCGGCTTCTACCCCCGCCTCGCCGGCCTGCAGGCGCCCGCCCTCTTCGTCTGGGGCGACCGCGACGAGCTCATCCCCGCCGGCTTCGCCCGCCACGTGCGCGAGTGGCTGCCGGGCGCCGAGCAGGTCAAGCTCGAGCAGTGCGGCCACGTGCCGCAGATCGAGCGCCCCGCCGAGGTCGTCGCGCTCATCGGCCGCCTCGCCGCGCAGGTCGAGGCCCGCGAGGAGGGCCGCCCGGCCCGCCCCGTGCGCGTCGCCTGACCCCTTCGACGCCGCGTCACCTAGGATCCGGTCCGTGGCGACTGCGGCGAGGACGACGGGACGCAACGGCTCGAGCCCCAACGGGCACGGACCGGGGACGGCCCCCCACGACGACCCGGCCCCACCGCGCTCCGGCGCACGCCCCGCCGACCTGCTGCGCTCGGCCGCGGCGCTGACCGCCGCGCCCCGCCGCCTGGCCGGCGCCGCCGCCCGGACCGCCGCCGCGCAGGTCGCCGCGCGCATCCCCAACGCCGACCTCGACGAGCGCGACCCGGACTACATCCGCGAGCACCTGCCGCTCACCTGGCTCATCGCCAGCGCGTGGTTCCGCGGCGAGGTCCGCGGGCTGGGCAACATCCCCGAGGAGGGCCCCGTCCTGCTGGTGGGCAACCACTCCGGTGGGAACCTGACCCCCGACACCTGGGTCTTCGGCCTGGCCTTCACGAGCTACTTCGGGGTGGAGCGCGCGCAGTACCAGCTCGCCCACAACCTCATCCTCGCCCACCCCATGCTGCGCTTCCTGCGCAAGTGGGGCACGGTCGCCGCCTCGCGCGAGAACGCCGCCGCGGCGCTGGACGCCGGCGCGGCGCTGCTCGTCTACCCCGGCGGCGACGTCGAGGTCCACCGGCCGTCGTGGAAGCGCCACACCGTCGACTTCGACGGCCGCCGCGGCTTCATGCGCCTGGCCCTCGAGAAGGACGTCCCCATCGTCCCGGTGGTCTCCATCGGCGGTCAGGAGACCGCGCTCTTCCTCACCCAGGGCGAGTTCCTGGCCAAGCTCCTGCGCCTGGACAAGCTCCTGCGCCTGAAGATCATGCCGGTCTCCATCGCGTTGCCCTGGGTGCTCAACGTGGGCGACTTCCTCGGGCACATCCCGCTGCCGGCCAAGATCGTCATCGAGGTGCTGCCGCCCTTCGACGTGGCCGAGGAGCTCGGCGACGACCCGGATCCCGTCGAGCTCGGGGACCGCCTCGAGGAGCTCATGCAGGACACCCTGTCCCAGTTGGCGGCCGAGCGCCGCCTGCCGATCATCGGCTGAGAGGAGCCCCCGGATGCGCGTCACCGTCAGCGTCGAGGTCGCGGCCCCGCCCGAGGCCGTGTGGGAGGTCATCGACGACCCGAGCCGTGCCCTGGGCTACTTCGTCGGCGTCACCCGCTGGCAGCAGGCCTCCGAGGCCGACCGCGGCGTGGGCGCGCGCTTCCGCATGCTCATGCGCGTCGGCTCGGCCGAGGTCGGCTCGCTCATCGAGATCGTCGAGCACGTCCACGCGCGCGACCTCGCCTGGACGTCGGTCACGGGGATCGACCAGCGCGGGCGCTGGCGCCTGCGTCCGCGCGGGCGGCGCACGCTCGTCGAGCTGCGCCTCGCCTACGGGATCGCGGGCGGCGGCGTGGCCGGCCTGGTCGCCGAGCGCCTCGCCGCGCGGCAGGTGCGCCGCCAGCTGCGCGCCTCGGTGCTCCAGCTCAAGCGCCAGGTCGAGCACGACGAGCTGCGCCGCGCCGCCCGGCGCCGGCGCGCCGTCCGCGCCGCCGACGCGGTCTCGGCGGCCTAGGCCTCAGGCCTTCCCGACGCCCTGCTCGTGGCGCTCGCGCAGCGCCTCGCGGATGGCGTCGTCCAGCGAGCGCGGCTCCACGCCGAAGAGCTCGCGGGCCTGGCGGTCGTCCGGGATCAGGTCGTGCTCCAGGCTCTCCATGAGCGGCTGGATGAGGCCGCGGTCCTCGTCGGTGACCCAGGCGGCCACGCGGGCGGCGACCGGCGTCGCGCTGAGCGGCAGGCCGATCGTCGGGTTGTCGTTGCCGCCGAGCTCGCCGATGCGGGTGACGAGGTCGCCGTAGGTCGTCTCGGTCGCGCCGCCGACGTCCAGGGTCATCGCCCCGTGGACCTGGTCGCTGAGCACGGCGCGGGCGAGGTACTCGACGACGTCGCGGTGGTCGATCGGGTTGGTGCGGTGGTCGCGCCACGCGGGCAGCGCGGTGACGGGCAGGCGCTCGACGAGCGCGGCGAGCAGGTCGAACGAGCGCGACCCCTGCCCGATCACGAGGCTCGCGCGCAGGGCGACGCCCTCGGGGAAGCCCTCCAGGAGCGTCTCCTCGACGGCGTGGCGGCTCTCGAGGTGCTCCGAGCCCCCCTCGGTGTCCTCCTTCGGGGTGATGCCGCCGAGGTAGACCACGCGCCGCACGCCGCAGCGCCGGCCGGCCTCCACGAACGTGCGGGCCATCTCGTGCTCGACGTCGTCGTAGTCGGTGTCGCCCTCCATGGAGTGCATGAGGAAGACCGCGACGTCGACGCCCTCCATCGCGCGCACGACGTCGTCGAGCTCGGAGGCGTCGCCCTCGACGACCTCGATGTCGTGCTCGACCCGATCGGCGTGGCGGGCGAAGCCGCGCAGGCGCACGTCCTCCTGCTGCAGGCGGGGGACGAGCGTGGAGCCGACGTAGCCGGTGACGCCGGTGATCAGGACGGTGGGACCCATCCCGGCCCCCTACCCGGGGGACCGCCGGTAGCCTTGGCCGTCGAGGTGACCTGGCGTAGCTGACCCGCTCGACATCCTGATCGTCGACGACGACGCGCCCCTGCGCGACATGCTCACGCGCTCGTTCTCGCGGGAGGGCCACACCACGACCGCGGTCCCCGACGGCGACGCCGCCCTGGAGCAGACCGCCACGGGCCGCTTCGACGTGGTGCTCCTCGACGTCGCGCTGGGCTCGGGTCCCTCGGGCTACGACGTGTGCCGCACGATGCGCTCGCGCCGCGACGTGACGCCGATCATCATGCTCACCGCCTCGGACTCCGAGGCCGACGCGGTCCTCGGCCTCGAGGCGGGCGCCGACGACTACGTGACCAAGCCCTTCGGCCTGGCCGAGCTGCGCTCGCGCATCCGCGCGGTCATGCGCCGGGCCACCCAGCGCGTCGTGGACGACGGCACCGTGCGGATCGGGCCGATCGTCCTCAACCGGCGCGATCGCACCGTCACCCGCGACGAGCAGCCCGTCCGCCTGACCTTCTCGGAGTTCGAGCTCGTGGCCTGCCTCATGGCCCGCCCCGGCCACCTCTTCAACCGCCAGGAGCTCCTGCGCGCGATCTGGGGCGACTCGGCGTACCGCGACCCGCGGGCCATCGACGTCCACATCCGCCACCTGCGCGAGAAGCTCGAGGAGCGCCCGGACGAGCCGGCCCTCGTGCTCACGGTGCGCGGCGCGGGCTACCGCTTCCGCGAGCCGTGAGCCGCCTGGCGCGCCGGCTGCGCCTCGGCCTGCGCGCCCGCATCCTCCTCGCGCTCGTCCTGACCAGCGCGGTGACGCTCATCGCGGCGGCGCTCGCGCTCTTCAGCCCACTGCAGGACCGCCTGCGCACGCAGGCCGCCGGCGCGCTGCGCGCGACGGCGCTCGCGTCGCGGCCGGAGCTCGAACGGGCCTACCGCGAGGACGGGGAGCGCTTCGGGCCCGCGTCGTCGCAGGCGCTCGCCGCGCTCGGCACGCGGACGGGCGCCTCCGTCCTGGCCACGGACGGCACCCCGCACATCGTCCTGGGCTCCCGGCAGGCCGACGACCGGCTCGACGACGTGCTCGGGGTGCTGACCACCGGGCTGTCGGAGCGCTCGGAGGTCGGCAACACGCTGCGCTTCGCGATGCCGCTGAACAACATCGAGCCGCCCACGGGCGTGCGGGGGGCCACCGAGCCCTACGCCGTCGTCGCGCTGCGCCGCGCGGACACCGACGCCGCCGACGCCGTGGACGAGGTGCGCACCGCGTTCCTCACCGCGGGCCTCATCGGCCTGGCGGTCGCCCTGCTGCTCGGCTCGGTCGTCTCCTCGCGCATCACGCGCCGCCTGCAGCGCCTGCGGGCCGCCGCGCTGCGCATCACCCACGAGGGGATGGACGCGCCCCCGCCGCGCGACGAGCGCCGCGACGAGGTCGGCGACCTGGCCCGGGCGATCGGGCGCATGCAGGTCGAGCTGCGCCGCCAGGAGGCCGCCCGTCGGCAGTTCGTGGCCACCGCCTCGCACGAGCTGCGCACCCCGCTGACCTCCCTGAGCGGGACGCTCGAGCTGCTCGGCGAGGACCTCGCCGACGGCCGCCTGGATCCCGAGGACGCGCGGGAGCAGGTGGCCCGGGCGCAGGTCGAGGTGCTGCGCATGCGCTCCCTGGCCACCGAGCTGCTGGAGCTCTCGCGGCTGGACGCGGGCGTGGAGATGCGCTCGGAGCCCGTCGAGCTGGCCGAGATGGCCCGCGCCGTCGCCTCGGAGTTCCGCATGCAGGCCCGCGGGCGCTGGATCGAGATCGAGGTCGTGCCGCCGCGCGGCCCGTGCTGGGGCCGCGGCGACCCCGACTCCGTGGCCCGCGTCGTGCGGATCCTGCTGGACAACGCGCTGCGCTACGCCCCGGAGGACACCCGCGTCGTCGTGACGCCCGCCTACTCGGGCCGCCACGCGGTCATCGCGGTGGCCGACCAGGGCCCCGGCGTCCCCGCC
>CAXUES010000040.1:5608-9579 GCA_964250185.1 uncultured Solirubrobacteraceae bacterium
GCCGAGGAGGCCGAGGTCATCTTCGAGCGCTTCAAGCGGGGCCGGGCGACCAGCGCGGTCGGCGGGTTCGGGCTGGGCCTGGCCATCGGCCGCGAGCTCGCCGAGCGCCAGGGCGGCAGCCTGCGGCTGGAGCCCGACCGCAGCGGCCGGGGCGCGCGCTTCGTGCTCTCGCTGCCGATCGAGCTGCCGCCGGGCGGCCGGGGCGTGGACGACCCGGATCCCCAGCCGGCCGCCGCCCGGACGCGCTAGCCTCTCGACACCCCGTCGGTACATCTGCGTACCGACCTCCCTCACCCACGAGGTCCGCGTGCCCGCCCTGCTCCCCGCCGACGTCCCGACGAGCCTGCCGCCCGGCTCCCGCCTGCCCCGCTCGGTGCAGACGGTCGCGCTGCTGCGCCGGCAGGTGCCGTGGCTGCGCCGCCAGCGCGCCCGCCACGGGTCGGCCTTCACCATCGGCACGCTCGGCTTCCGCTCGCTGGTCGTCCTGAGCGACCCCGAGCTCATCAAGCGCACCTTCACCGCCGACCCGCGGGCGCTGCACGCCGGGGAGGGCTCGCCGCTCGGACCCGTGCTCGGGCCGCACTCGCTGCTGACCGTCGACGAGGACGTCCACCTGCGCCAGCGCAAGCTGCTGCTGCCGCCCTTCCACGGCCAGCGCATGCGCTCCTACGAGGCCCTCATCGAGCAGGAGGCGATCCGGGAGATCGACGCCTGGCCCGTCGGCGTGCCCTTCGCGACCGCGCCCTCCATGCAGCGCATCACGCTGCGGGCGATCCTGCGCGCGGTCTTCGGCGCGCGCGGCGCGGAGCTCGCCGCGCTGGAGGACCTCATGCCCGCCTTCGTCACCGAGGGCTCGATGCTCGCCCAGCTGCACTTCCTGCAGCGCGACCTCGGGCCGCGCAGCCCGTGGGGGCGCTTCCTGCGTCGGCGCGAGGCGATCGACCGCCAGCTCGACGAGGTCATCGCGCAGGCCCGGCGCGACCCGGGCCTCGAGGAGCGCGCCGACGTCCTCGCGCTGCTCGTCCAGGCCACCGCCGAGGACGGCTCCCCCATGACCGACGCCGAGATCCGCGGCGAGCTCGTCACCCTGCTGGCCGCGGGCCACGAGACGACCGCCCACGCGCTGAGCTGGGCGGTGGAGCGGCTGTCGCGCTCCCCGGAGCCCCTCGCGCGCCTCGTCGCCGAGATCGACGCCGGTGAGGGATCGGCCTACCGCGATGCGGCCATCCAGGAGGTCCTGCGCATCCGCCCCGTGCTGACCTTCGCCGCGCGGCTGGTCAAGGAGCCCTTCGCGCTGGGCGAGTGGGTCCTGCCCGTCGGCTCGCGCGTCGGCCTGTGCGCCGCGCTGACCCACGACGACCCGCGCCTCTTCAGCGACCCGCGCGCCTTCCGCCCCGAGCGCTTCCTGGAGCGCAAGCCGGAGACCTACGCGTGGATCCCGTTCGGCGGCGGGGTGCGGCGCTGCATCGGCGCCGCGTTCGCCCACATGGAGATGGACGTCGTGCTGCGCACGATGCTCGCTCGCGTGGAGCTGCAGCCGACGAGCGAGCCGGGTGAGCGGATGGCCTTCCGCGGCGTCACCCACGCCCCGTCGCTCGGCGGGCTGGTGACCGTGCGCCGGCGGCTGCCGGTGGGCTCCGACGCGCCCTTGGCGTCGGAGCCCGTGCCGGCCTGAGGCGCTAGGCGGCCTTGAGGGGCTCGTTCTCGTAGGCCGTCTTGGGCGGCGTGCGGTAGGGCTCCTCGTACTGCTCGTCGTCGGTCTGCGTCTCGTGGTAGACGGACTCCACGTTGACCGCCCAGATGTCGTGGCCGGCGTCGTGGAGGATGTTGTCCACGGCGCGCATGGCGCTGAGCATCGAGTGGTCGGAGTTGTTGTACCGGTGCAGCCCGTTGCGGCCGACCTGCTGGAAGTCGCCCAGCGGGTCCAGGTAGGTGCGCATGGTCTCGACGCGCTCGGCGTAGGTCTCGTCGTAGACGGGGTAGGCCTTCGGGACGCGCACGACGTAGCCGCGGCGGACCTGCTCGGGCTTGGCCAGGCCGAGCTGCTCGAGCTCGCGGGTGGCCAGCGCGACGAGGTCGTCGTCGGTGGACTCCCAGAGGTCGTCGCCCTTGAAGCAGAAGAACTCCATGCCGATGGAGGCCGTCTCGGGGTCGGGGACCATCCAGGGCGACCAGGAGCGGAAGTTCTGGATGCGACCGACGCGGACGCCCGGCTCGTGGATGTAGATCCAGTTGTCGGGGAAGAGGTCCTCGCCCTCGATGATGAGCGACACCGTGAGGAAGTCGCGGTAGCGCAGCCCCTGGGCGGCGTCCTCCACGGCCTTCGGCGCGGCGGGCTCGGCGATGGCGATCGTGTTGCGCAGCGGCAGCGACGAGACCGTGCTCTTGGCCTCGATGCGCTCCGTCGGCGTGTGGACGGCGACGACGCGCCCGTCCTCGGCCTCGATCCGCGTGACCGGCGTGTTCATCCGGACCTCGCCGCCCATCTCCTCGATGCGCTCGGTCATCATCTCCCACATCTGGCCCGGGCCGTAGCGGGGGTACTGGAAGGAGTCGATGAGGGTCTTGATCTCCCCGCCCTTGTTGCCGAAGAACGCGGCCTTGGCGGCGGAGAAGAACGAGAGGCCCTTGATGCGCTGGGCGGCCCAGTCGGCGCGCAGCTCCGTGCAGGGCATGCCCCACACCTTCTCGGTGTAGGTCTTGAAGAAGTGCTGGTAGAGGCGCTTGCCGAAGCGGTTGGTCACCCACTGCTCCAGGGTGTCCTCCTGGCCCTTGGGCGTCAGCGCGGCCTTCATGTAGGACAGCGTGCAGAGCACGAGCTCGTAGGGCCCGAGCTTCTTGATGACGTCCATGCCCTTGAGCGGGTAGTCGAGGTAGCGGCCGCGCCAGAAGATGCGCGACATGCGCGGGCGGTGGAGGAACTCGTCGCCCATGATCTCCAGCCAGAGGTCGTTGACCTCGTCGTTCTTGGTGAAGAACCGGTGGCCGCCGAGGTCGAACCGGTAGCCGTCGGGCGTGACGACGGTCTTGGCGATGCCGCCGACCTGGTCGTCGGCCTCGAACACGATGACCTTCTTGCCGGCCTTGGCGAGGAGGTAGCCCGCCGTCAGGCCGGCGGGGCCGCCGCCGATGACGACGTAGGGACGAGCCGTGTCGCCGTCACCGCCGGAGGCGGTGGGCGTCACGTCGTCGGAGGAGGTGGTCAACGTCATGGCCACATCCTTCCCCCCACGCACGCGACTTCCGGCCTCCGCTAACGCCTGCTAACACGCCCTAACCGAGCGCCGGGGCCCTCAGCGGGCGGCGCCGCGCCCGACGGGCGCGGCGAGCTTGCGGTACAGCACGACCCGCAGCCCGCGCGGCAGCGTGCGGCGGTTCTTGAACGTCGGGGTGATGCGCACGCGCTCCAGCGACGTGCTGCGCTCCGCCGCGCGCGCCCACTGCGCCGAGCGCTTGCGCGTCAGCGACGTCCACGGCGCCCGCCAGCTCGAGCCGCGGATGATGGGCAGCGCGAGGACGAGCGTCTGCCCCGGGCGCATGCTCGACACGTAGGAGGCGAGCGTCGGCGTGGGCTTGGCCGCCTGGAAGCGGGCCAGCGAGTCGCGCCAGTCGAACACGCCCGGGTCGCCGACCATGCTGATCGAGTCGGCGTAGCGCAGCTGGGCGCCCTGCAGGTAGTAGGCGACCACCGGCGTCTGCTCGGGCTGCACGTTGACCACGAGGTCGCCGGGGTACGTGCTGGCCCGGATCTCGGCGGCGACCAGGCGCGCGTTGGACTTGCGATCCAGCTCGCTCGTCCGGGGGTCGAACTGCAGGGCCACGACGAAGACGAGGGCGACGAGGCCCAGGCGCCCGGCGCGGGCGAGGCCCGCGGCGCAGAGCAGCAGGATCGGCCCGACGAGCACGGCGAGGTAGCGCACCGCGAAGGCCGGCGAGATCTGCGAGACGAGCCAGGCGATCCGTTCGCGGTG
>CAXUES010000040.1:9589-13334 GCA_964250185.1 uncultured Solirubrobacteraceae bacterium
GGGGACCGTCACCAGCGTCCAGGCCAGCAGGCGCGCGGGCTGGACCGCGACGGCCCCGGGCGCCTGCGGCCGCGCCCGGACCATCGCGGCGATGCCGAAGCCGACGGCCAGGGCGAGGCCGAGCGGCACCGCGGGCCCGCCGACGATGGCGGACAACGGCCCGAAGACGCCGGAGATCGAGGGGGCCAGCGCCCAGGGGGCGCCGGTGTAGCGGGCCTGGAAGATCAGGGTGGGCACCCAGGGCAGGTAGAGCAGCCCGATGACGCCGTAGCCCACGACGACGTCGCGCACGAGGCCGCGGCGGTCCAGGCTCGCCCGCCACACGAGGGGCAGCGCGACGACCGTCCCCAGCATGAGGAACAGGCCCCAGTTGTGGGTGTAGATGATCAGCGTCCCGACCAGGACGAACGGCACGACGTAGCCCCGGCGGCGCAGGACGAAGGCGTGGGCGAAGCAGGCCACGAGCGCGAGCGAGATCGTCGCGACCATCGCGTACATCCGCGTCTCCTGCGCGTAGTAGGTGAGGAACGGGTTGACCGCGGCCAGCGCGGCGCAGATCCACCCGGCGCGCCGTCCGAGCAGCGAGCGTCCCGCCCACAGCCCCACGGGCACCGAGAGCAGCGCCCACAGCAGCGAGAGCACGTGCGTCGTCGCCTGGCCGTCGCCGAAGATCTTGATCCAGACGCTCAGCAGCAGGTAGTACGCCGGCGGCGAGCCGTCGAGGCGCAGGACGCTGGGGATCGAGGTGATGCTGCGATCCGAGACGCCGACGGCGATGCCCTCGTCGATCCAGAAGCCCGCGTGCAGGGCCGTGGTGCGCAGCGCCACCGACACGCCGAGCAGCACCGCGACGCCGGCGACGATCGTCGCCCACGTGGGCAGCGCCGCGGCCCGCGCGCGCAGGGCGCCGAGGCGACCACGGGCCCCCCGGCCGTGGGCCGTCGAGCCCGCGTCGGGATGCTCGTCGTGGCCGCCGGCCGCGCGCGGCTCCACGGCGACGCTCACGCGCCCGCCCCGGGCCGGCAGGAGGCGACCACGCGCCAGAACTTCGCGGTGGCCAGGGTGCGGCCGGTGCCGCCCAGGGCCGTCAGCGGCGGCGTGGCGCCGCCCGCGAGCGTCGTGCGCACGCGGAAGACGACGCTCCCCGGCCGGGGGTCCAGCGTCACCGCGCTCGTGTGGATCCCGAGCTCGTAGGCGACCTGCGGGACGAGCAGGGGGCCGGTCACGGGGGCGCCGCAGGCGAGCAGGCGCTCCTTGCCCCCGGCGCGGGCAATGACGTCGGAGAGCTGCCCGGGCAGCCTGGACTGGTGGACCATCCCGGACACGGTGCGGTCGAGCTCGCTCGCCCCGGGCGCCAGGACGGCCAGCCCGGCGACCACCGTGGCGGCGACCAGGCCGGTCGCCCGCAGGGGCAGCGCGGCGAAGGCCCACCCGGCGCCCGCGCCCGCGCAGACCGCGAGCAGCGCCACGGGGGCCACGAGGTAGCGCTCGGAGCCCGAGAACCCGTCGGAGGTCATGTAGGCGACCAGGGCGATCCAGGCCAGGGCCATCACGAGGATCCCCCCGACCGCCACGCGGGAGGAGCGCTCGCCCCGGCGCAGGAGCAGCCAGGCGAGCGCCACGGCCAGCCCGAGGTAGGCCGGGACGGAGAGCATCCGCGCGGCCGTGTCGAGGATGGTGAGGATCGGCGAGTCGCTGAAGGTCGCCGCGTCGGCGCGCGGCTGCTGGGCGCGCTGGGCGGCGCGCAGCAGGTTCCCCGAGCCCCACAGCTCCGGCAGGAACCACAGGACCGGCAGGGAGGCGAACCCGGCGGCCACGAGCAGGAGGCGGTCGCGCTCGCGCCAGACGAACCAGAGCCCGTAGAGGCCGAGGAACGGCCACGCCTCGGGCCGCAGCAGCGCAGCGGCGACCCCCCAGCCGAAGGCGCCGCGGCGGCGGCCCTCGAGGTGGGCGAGCACCGCCCCGAGCAGGCAGACGACCATAAGCCCCTCCGAGTTGCCCAGCCAGACGTTGCGCAGGTACCAGGGGGCCAGCACGAGGCAGCAGACGGCCACGACGCCGGCGACGACCTGCCCGCCGCCCAGCCGGCGGGCCAGGCGGAAGGCGATGACCAGCGAGAGCAGCGCCGCGGCCCGCGCGATGACGAGCCACAGCGCCGGAGCGGCGGAGCCCAGCAGGCTGAAGGGGACGATGAAGACCATCGGCAGCGGCTTCCACGACGGGCCGGACGTCGTCATGAGGTCGAGGTGCAGGATCTCCCGCCCCCACACGATCCACGACCACGGGTCGTAGGTCGGCGAGCTCGGCGCGAGCAGCGTCAGCGCCGCGCCCGCCAGGCAGGCGAGGACCACGAACGCGACCCGGCGGCGCCCGACGGGGCCCTGCCCGGCGGCGGGAGCCGCATCGCCGGCGCGCGCGGGAGGCGCGAGGGACGGCGGGGCGGCGGTGATCGTCGGGTCGAGGAGCGACATGGAGGCGGCAGGGCCCACGGGGCCCGACGCCAGCGACGGTACCCACCGGACCGGCGCGCGAGAGCTGAAGCATGGTTCATGCTTCAGCACATGCGCCCAGTCCGGACCTCCCCGTGAGCCCGTCGCGCACCGAGCGCCGGCTCGCCGCGCGGGAGGGCCTGCTGGCCGCCGCCCACCGGGTGATCGCCGAGGGCGGGCCGCACGCCGCGAGCGTCGCCCGCGTCGCCGAGCGCGCCGGCGTGGCCACGGGCTCGGTCTACCGCCACTTCGCCTCCCGCGACGACCTCGTCGCCGCGGTGCTGACCAACGCGGCCGCCGGGGAGCTCGTGCAGCTGCGCCTGGCCGCCGGGCCGGCCGAGGATCCCGCCGCCGACCGCATCGCGGCGCTGGCCGCGGCCTTCGCGGCGCGGGCGGCCGTCTCGCGGCGCCTCCTGCGCGCCCTGTGGCTCGAGCCGCTGCCGCCGGCGGTCATGGCGGTGCGCACCGCGGCGCGGGCCGACCTGCGCCGCCTCGTGGCCGGCGTGCTGGGCGACGGCCCCGAGGCGCCCGTGCTCGCCGCGGCCCTCGTCGGCGCGCTCGTCGAGGCGTGCCTGGCCGATCCGCGGCCGCCCACGGCCCCGGAGGAGGCGGCGCGGATACTGGCCCGCGCCGCCCGCCGCCTGGCGGCCCAGGCGCTCTAGACCGACTCGCGCTCGAGGTCCAGGCGCGAGTCCTCGAGGTCGAGGTCGCGCTCGATGCGGCGCATGACGTCGTCGGGGATCGAGCCCTCGTCGCGCAGGCGCACGACCTCGGCGCGCTCGGCGTCGAGCACCTCGCGGCGCAGGCGCTGGTAGGCCAGTGAGCCCTCCTCGGCCTCGCCGTCGTCGCCGTCGTCGAAGCGCGCGCCGAAGCGCCGCACCCGGAACTCGTAGGCCTCGCGCATGCGCTCGAGCGTGTCCTCGCGCACCCAGTCCTCGCCGGCCAGCTCGTCCAGCCGTGCCAGTGCCGAGCGCGCCGCGCGCAGGCGGGCGTCGTCCTCGTCGCGGCGGTCGTCGGCGGCGTCGTCCTCGCCACCCACCGGCAGCAGCTTGATGAGCGGCCCGAGCATGAGCCCCTGGACCACGAGCGTGAAGAAGAGGACGCAGTAGGTGAGGAAGATGATGAGGTCGCGGCCCGGGAACGGGTCGCCGCCGTCGGTCATCGCGGGGATGGAGAGCGCCGCGGCCAACGACACCGCGCCGCGCATCCCCGTGAACGCCAGCAAGAACGCGCCGTGCCAGTGCGGCGCCGGGTCG
>CAXUES010000041.1:0-8541 GCA_964250185.1 uncultured Solirubrobacteraceae bacterium
AGCGCGCTCGCGAGCGCGTCGAGCAGGCGCTGGGAGAGCTGCGTCGCGTCGAGCTCCCCGCGCGCGAGGCGGGCCAGCCCGTCGGCCACGCGGTCGGTCGCCTCGGGCGGGAGGGCGAGCGCCTCGGTGACCTGCGCGGCGAGCGGCTCGAGGTCCAGGCCGGTGAATAGCCCGGCGTCGGAGGCCGCGGCGTCGCGCAGGCGGTCGAGCACCGGCTCCTCGCGCGCGGGCGCCGGCGTCGGCGTCGGCGCGATCGTCAGCCAGAGCAGGAGCTCGTCGGCGAGCTGCTCGCGCTCATCCTCCTCGACGCGGGCGAGGTGCTCGGCGACGTCGGGGCGCCGGCCCGCGCTCCACGCGTCCATGAAGTCGCTCAGCGCCTTGGCCCGGCTCGTCACAGGCGGAAGTCCTCCCGCAGCGCGCGCAGCTGGGCGTTGGCCTCTGCGCGGTGCTGGCGGACGGTCGACATGGTCATCGCCAGGGACAGCGCGGTGGCCTCGCCGGGCAGGCCGCGGAGATCGCGCTCGAGGACGCGGCGCCGCCGGCGGTCGGTGAGCTCGGGCAGCGCCCAGGCCAGGAGGTCGTCGATGCTCGCGCCGTCCGGGGCGTCGGCCGCGACGACGTCGTGCTGCGCCCAGGCCAGCTCGACCTGGGCGGCGGTGGGCGCCTCACCGCGCAGCTGCACGGCGAGGTGGTCGGCGCAGCAGCGGTCGACGAGGCCGCCGAGCGCGAGCTGCAGCACACCGATGCGCGGGTCGCGCGAGGTCTGCGCGGTGTGCCACACCGCGACGTGGACGTCGAGCACCACCGCGTCGTGGGCGGCCGGGGCGAGCCCGACCTGCGCGCCGCGCGCGGCGACCATCCCGGCGATGCGGTCGTGCAGCAGCGCGGCGACCTCGAGCCACGCGCGCGCCGCGCCGGGCCCGTCGTCGCGCGCGCTGCGGGCGAGGAACCGCCGCAGCGGCTCCTCGTCGTCGGCGGCCACGCTGCGGGACGCTAGAGCTCCTCGGCGCGCCAGCGCCGCCAACGGATAGGACTCACTACATCGATCGACTCTGTGATTACTTGTCGCTCGGTGGTGGGACGTACTCAAAGCGTCCGTCTGCAACGCGCCTAGCTCGGTCGCGAGCGACAAGACGATCCAGCGCGTCACTCACCTGTTCAGGTGAGTGGCTTGTCAGCGTCTTCATCAGCTCATCGACGCTGGCGGGTCCGCCCCGTCGCAACGCTCGTCGGACAGCGAAACTGGTAGTGGCCGTGGGTGAGGGGGCGCCCGCTCGGGGCGGCGGCGTAACCGGGGCGGGACGCTGCACGTATTGAGCGAGACCCTCGACTGTTGTTACTAGATTGGCCAACGTCTGTTGGACGGCGTCCCCGCTGCCTAATGCTTCCATATTGACCGCGGCCTGCACGGGACTGTCTATGTGACCTTCGATTGCGCGGCGCAATTGAGCCGTGACCAGGTCGCGGCATCGTCCTGTGCCGGCTATGTCATTGATGTAGAAGATCGTCCGTGCTGGAGAAGGTCGAACGGCAGACGTCCGTCCTCGCTCTCGTCGGCAATCAACACTACGGGCATCCGGAGCGCATGCCTAAGACCCACCTCGTACATCACGTTGAGATTGCCGCCGGTCAAGTCGGCGACGGCCACTTTCGCCTCGGCGCATTGCTGCAGTACCTGTAGAGTGAGATGCCCACCTTTATCTAGCAGGTCGGCGCGAACAACCTCGAGGTCATTCTCCTCAGCGGCTGGCGTGACGACTTCACTGAGTAGGCCGTCGGCCCTGCGGCGCACATCGGTGCCTTCGTCGCCGATCGGCGTGATGAAGAAGCACTGGTCGCGTAGATTCTCTCCGCCGCCGACTTCACCGATCGAGTCCCCGCCGCCGTTGGCATCCTTGCTTATAGATCGACACTAAAGGATCGCTGATGCGGATTGGGCGTTGCGCCATTCGCATGTCAAAGGCGGGCGGCTTGTCTAGTCCGGCCGGCCTGGGGACGGCAAGGACTCCGCGTACCGTGCGATCTGTCGGTCGTGATTGGCATCGGGCCGGGTGAGGAGGCAGCGAGCCCGCCTTCGTGAGTGGCGGGCTGCTCGACCGCGACGACGTCCATGTCGAGGTGGGCTGCGAGGTGCATGGCTCCCGGGTCGGTGCGCTCCTGACCGATCTGACAGCGCGAGTTGGCGATGCCCCTCCAACAGGACTAGCGTCGCGCCGTGCCCGCCCGTCGCCTCCTCCTGCTCGCCACGCTCGCCGCGACGGGGTGGGGGGGCACGGCCGCGACCACGGCCGCTCCTGCGCTCGCCTCGCCGACCGCCGGCCCGCCCGCCGTCGTGGCGATGGGCGACAGCTACATCTCCGGCGAGGCCGGCCGCTGGGAGGGCAACTCCTCCAGCCCGGCCCCGGGGCACGACGGCTCCGACCGCGCGCCCGGCGGCGACACGTCGAGCGTGTACGTCGGCGGCTCCGACGACGGGCAGGACACCTGCCACCGCTCCGACGTCTCCGAGCTCGCCGGCGCGCAGGTCGGCGCGGGCGTCGAGCGCGTGAACATCTCCTGCTCGGGCGCGGTGACCAGCGACCTGCTGACCAGCGCCGAGGGCGGGACGATCGACCACACCGAGCCGCCGCAGGGCGACCAGCTCGCGCAGGTCGCGGCCGACCACCAGGTCAAGGCGATCGTCGTGAGCGTCGGCGGCAACGACTTCGGCTTCGCCGACATCGTCACGGCGTGCCTGACGGCCTACACGACGGCGGGCACCCCGTGCCAGCAGACGCAGGAGCCGGGCCTGCTCGCGGCCCGCGCCGGCGTGGCGGCCAAGGTCGCCGGCGTCGCCGACTCGATCCGCGGCGTGATGTCCCGCGCGGGCTACGCGCAGGGCAGCTACCGCCTCATCTTCCAGAGCTACCCGGTGGTGATCGCGACCGGCGCCGACAACCGCACGCTCGAGCAGCCCGGTCTCGTCGGCGCGGCCGGCCCCCGCATGACGCAGGGCTGCCCGACCTACACGAGCGACGCCGACTGGTTCAGCGCCGTCGCCGCGCCGACGATCGGCGCCGCGGTCCGCGACGCCGCGGCGGCCCGCGGCGCGGAGTACCTCGAGCTGCTGCCCGCCTTCCTCGGCCACGAGATCTGCTCGAAGGAGTCGCAGGCCGTCACCGCGACGCAGCCCCCGTCGGCCACGACGTCGGAGTGGGGCCGGGCGCTGAGCGTCGGCTTCATCGCCCAGGGCAGCGTCCAGGAGGTCGTCCACCCCAACGCCTTCGGCCAGCGTGCGCTCTCCACGTGCCTGAGCGGCGTGCTCGCCGCGACCCCGGGGCGCTTCACGTGCACAGGGCGCGCGGGGATCGCGCCCAGCGCGCTCGCGCTGCGCCAGGACGAGGCCTTCGCGGTGGCCGTGCCCGCGGGCACGACGCCCAGCACGACCCCGAGCCCGCCGCTGACCACGACCTCGAGCTCGACGACCCCGCCGGGGACCCCGACGACCACCACCGCGGCTCCCGGGACGGCGCCCTGCCTCGACCCCGCTCCGACCTCCCGCTTCTCCGCGCGCGCCTCCCGCGTGCGCGCGAGCCGCGTCCTCACCCTGCGCGGCACCGCCATCGACGTCGGCTGCCGCGCCGGCCTGGCCCGCGTGTCGGTCTCCGTCGCCCGTGCCAGCGGGAACGGCTGCCGCTACCTCCAGGCCAACGGCAGCTTCGCCCGCGCGGTCACGAGCTGCAAGCGCACCCGCTACGTCACCGCGAAGGGCACCTCGAGGTGGAGCCTGCGCGTCGGGCGCCTGCCCGCCGGCCGCTACAAGGTCTGGGTGCGCGCGGTCGACCGCGGCGGCAACGTCGAGCGCAAGCGCTTCCCCCGCAACGGGCTGAAGCTCCGCAGCGCCTAGCGGGCGGCGGGGACGAGGGAGCCCGCGCCGAGCAGCGTCTCCACCGCGAAGTCCGCCGCGCGCCGCTCGAACTCGCCGCCCTGGCGGAGCATCGCGTGCTTCGCCCCCTCGACCGGGACGTACTGCACCTCGGCGCGCGCGGACATCGCCCGGGCCAGCGCCGAGGCCTTGCGCGGATCGGCGACGCGGTCGGCGGTCCCGTGGACGATGAGCACGCGCTGGCCGTGCAGGCCGGGCGGCACGTCGCTCGGGTAGACCCACGGCGCCAGCGCCACCGCGCTCACCACGCCGGGCTCACCGACGGCCATGAGCGCCGCGCGACCGCCGAGGGAGTGGCCGACCAGGCAGGTCGGCAGCCGCCCGCCCAGGCGCACCTCCATCTCGCCGAGCGCCCAGCGCGCGTCCTGGACCGGCGTGTGGTCGGTGCTCCACCCCCGCTGCGAGTTGAGCAGGCGGAAGACGGCCAGGCGCCCGCGGCCGGCCCGGGCGATCCGCCGGGCGATCGGGATCATCCGCAGGACGGACAGCTGCGTCGGGCTCACGGCGGCCTCGCCGCGGCGGCTCGCGCCGCCGTGGAGGACGAGCACGGCGCCCTCGGGGTGCTCGGGCACGTCGACCTCGATGAGACGCGGAGCGAGTTCCACGCCGCGCGTCCTACCCGCCCACCGGCCCGTGCCGCCGTGCGACCCGTCACCGTGGCGCACGAGTGCCCGCCGCCGCCCCCGCATCCCCGCGCATCAGCTTCGTCGCCCCGCGGTCCGAGGTCGCGCGGTGGCTCAAGGTCGCCGGGACGATCGCCGTCCTCCTCCTGCTCACCGTGGCGGTCCTGGCCACGCTGCGCCCCGCCGACGACTACAGCGCCTCGAGCTCCGGCCTCGTCGACCCCCACGGCACCTGGTCCGACGTGGGGCGGATCCTCAAGGCCAACGGCCTGGTGCTCGCTCTGCACTTCTTCGCGGCCTCGGCCGGGGCGATCATCGGCCGCGGGGAGCGCGACGCGTCCGGCACGCGGACGATCCGCTCGCGCTTCGGCACCGAGGTGCTCCCGGCGTGGATCGCGCGCGTCGCGCTGGCCTGGGCGCTCGGCGCGACGCTGCTCAGCGTCTCCGCGCAGGCGTGGCGGCTGGGCACGATCCTCGCCGACCTCGCCGCGCAGGTCGACGCGCCGCCGCCCCTGGTGCTCCTGCTCGTGCTGCCCCACGCGCTGCCCGAGCTCTGCGCCGTCTTCCTGCCGCTCGGGCTCTTCCTGACCCAGGCCCGGCGCGACGACCTCGCGCCGCTCGTCGGGTGGATCTGGCACGCGCTCGCGCTCGCCGCGCCGGCGCTCGTCGTCTGCGCGGTCATCGAGGTCTGGGTCTCCCGGCCGCTCCTGCAGGCGGTGCTGCAGTAGACGCTGCGGACGGCGGGCTCAACCCATCGACGCGGCCTGTCGATGTCCGATGTGCGTGCATCCCTGGCCCCAGCTCCCGACGGCGACGCGCCGCGCGTTCGCCGTCCTGGCGGGCGTGCTGGGCGCCGCGTTCGCCGTCTACGTCGTCGTGGAGGCGGCGGGCCTCGGCGACGGGGGCCTCGAGGCGGCCTTCGGCACCTACGTCTACCTGGCGATCATGGTCGGCGCGACCGCGCTGACGCTGGCGCGGGGCGTGCTCGTCGCCGACGAGCGGCGCGCCTGGCTCGTGTTGGGCTGCGGGCTGGCCGCGTGGACCCTGGGCGACCTGCTGTGGACCATCCACTACGACGCGGTGGGCGACGTGCCCGAGCCGAGCCCGCCCGACATCGCCTACTTCGGCCAGTACGTCTTCGCCTACCTCGGTCTCGGCATGCTCCTGCGCGGGCGGCTGCGCCCGCTGCGCCCGTCGCTGTGGCTCGACGGCCTCGTCGTCGGCCTGACGCTCGCGGCGGTGCTCGCCGCGCTCGTCTTCGACGCGATCGCCGACGCCGCCGGGAGCACGACGGCCGCGGCGGCGACATCCATCGCCTACGTCGTCTGCGACCTGGTGATGCTGTGCTTCGCCGGGGTGGCCGTCGGCCTGACGGGCTGGCGCCCCGGGCGCGCGTGGTCGGCGCTGGCCGCCTCCCTCACGCTGACCGTCGTGGCCGACGCCTGGTTCGGCTACCTCGACGCCACGGGCGCGGTGAGCAACGAGGGGCTCATCAACACGCTCTGGCCGGGCGCGGCGCTCCTGCTCGCGGCGGCGGCCTGGCAGCCGTGGCCGCGCGCGCACGCGCGTCCCTCCAGCCGGGCGATGCTCGTCGTCCCGGGCCTCTTCGCCCTCGTCGCCCTCGGCGTGCTGGTCGTCGCCCCGACGGGCGGCGCGAGCACCGCCGCGCTCGTGCTCGCCGCCGCCGCGATCGTCGCGGCCTTCGTGCGCTGCTGGCTCACCTTCGGCGAGAACGTCCGCCTGCTGCGCACCGCCGAGCACGAGGCGAGCACCGACGCGCTCACCGCGCTGGGCAACCGCCGGCTGCTCGTCGAGCGCCTGGAGACCGCGGTGGCGGGCGCGCTGGAGGGCGACGCGTCGACGCTGGTGTACTGCGACCTCGACGGCTTCAAGTCCTACAACGACACCTTCGGCCACGTGGCCGGCGACGCGATGCTCGCCCGCCTCGGCGGCGAGCTGCGGGCCGCCGTCGGCGACAGCGGGCAGGCCTTCCGCGCGGGAGGCGACGAGTTCGCCGTGCTGCTCCGCGGGCCGCGGGAGGACGCCGTGGCCCGGATCGTCGACGCGCTCACGGTGCGGGGCGACGGGTTCTCCATCGGCGCCTCCCACGGCGTGGTCGCCCTGCCCGACGACGCGCGCACGTCGGTCGCTGCGCTGCAGCTCGCCGACGAGCGCATGTACTCCCACAAGGGCCGGCGCACGTCGGCGCGGACGCTGACGCGCGACCTGCTCGTGCGCGTGCTCGACGAGCGCGAGCCCGACCACGTCGAGCACCTCGCCGGCGTCGCCCAGCTCGCCGTGGCCGTCGGCCGGCGGCTCGGCCTGCAGCCCGAGCAGCTCGACGAGGTGGCCCGCGGGGCGGAGCTGCACGACATCGGGAAGGTCGCCATCCCCGACGCCGTCCTGCACAAGCCGGGTCCGCTGGACGCCCTGGAGTGGCAGCTCATGCGCCAGCACACGCTCGTGGGGGAGCGGATCCTCTCCGTCGTGCCGCCCATGGCGCCGATCGGGGCGATCGTCCGCTCCAGCCACGAGCGCTGGGACGGCGGCGGCTACCCCGACGGCCTCGCCGGGGAGGCGATCCCGATCGGGTCGCGGATCGTCGCGGTCTGCGACAGCTTCGACGCGATCCTCGCCACCCGCTGCTACCGGGCGGCCCGCACCCGTGAGGAGGCGCTCGCCGAGCTGCGGCGCTGCGCGGGCAGCCAGTTCGATCCCGCGGTGGTCGCGGCGTTCGTCGCGGTGGCCGGCAGCGACCTCCCCGCACCGGCGACCGCGGGGGGCCATCTCCAGAGGAGGGCTTGACGGAACATAAAACTGGAGTCAGGGTGGCGCCATGGACTTCATGGTGGTGACGCGTCAGGGACGACGCGGTGTGCTGGTGGCGGTG
The DNA here is from genome assembly GCA_964250185.1 of uncultured Solirubrobacteraceae bacterium. GTDB lineage: Bacteria > Actinomycetota > Thermoleophilia > Solirubrobacterales > Solirubrobacteraceae > Paraconexibacter. The sequence continues at coordinate 7,439 of CAXUES010000041.1, forward strand.
CTGCTGATGCTGCTCGCTCCAGCGATGGCCCACGCGGCCTCGACCGCGCGCCCGTTGCGGGCGGTGCTGATCGGCGACTCCTACTCGGCCGGCAACGGCGCCGGCAACTACTACGGCCCCACGGGCTGCTACCGCAGCAGCAGCAACTGGGCCGAGCGCTACCTCGCCACCCTGCACGGCCGGTACAACGTCGTCTTCAGCAACCGGGCGTGCTCGGGCAGCGTCATCTCCGACCTCCGCTCGACGCGGAAGATGGACGACCGCGACGTGTCGGTCGTGCTGCCGGGCGAGGTCGACGCGGACGACCCGGTCGCCCGCTCCGCCGCCGAGGGCACGGGCCGGTGCGCATCGGCCTACCGCGACGACGAGGTCTACGCCCTGCACGATCCGATCGCGGTCCCGCGCAGCGGCTTCACCGAGATCCACTTCGTGTGCACCCGCTCGTGGACAAGAGCACGGACCTCGTGATGCTCAGCGCCGGAGGCAACGACCTCGCGTTCGCCGACATCGTCAAGCAGTGCTTCGTGGTCGGTGCCCGCAGCCCGCAGGACTGCAAGGGCAAGATCGACGCCGCCAGGGAGGGGATCCCCGGCGTCCGGGCGAACATCGAGAGCCTGCTGCGCGACCTGAAGACGCGGATGCGCCCCGACGCGAAGATCGTCCTGAAGTCCTACCCGTACCTGGAGAAGGACCCGGATCTGACGTTGGGCACGCGCATCTTCGGCGTCGGGACGGAGTACCCCGTCGGCCGCGAGGTGCGGGACGTCGGCGACCGCGGCGAGGCGGCGCAGCGCGAGGCGGTCGCGGCGGTCAACGCCGAGCCGGGGGCTGCGGTCACCTACATCGACCAGATCAAGCCGCTCTTCGCCGGCCACGAGCCCGACGGGCGCGTCACCTCGCGCAACCCCGACCGGTGGATCCACGAGTTCGACTCGGTGACCAAGAACGAGTGGTACCACTACAACCCGATCGGTCACGCGAAGATCGGGGAGCTGCTGGCGAGCCACGGGACCTTCGGTGCCGGCTCGACGCCCGGGGCCCTGGGTGGCGGCGCGGTCGACATCGCCTTCGTCATCGACACGACCGGCTCGATGGGCTCCTCG
>CAXUES010000041.1:8551-9835 GCA_964250185.1 uncultured Solirubrobacteraceae bacterium
TCCTCGATCGACTCGGTCAAGGCGGCGGCCGGCCAGCTGGTGCAGGACGTGTCGGCACGGACCGCGAGCGCGCGCTTCGCGGTCGTCGACTTCCGTGACTACGCCGAGCGCACCGGCGACGACGGCGACTACCCGGCCAAGGTCGACGTGCCGTTCACCTCGGATCCGTCCGAGGCCGTCGGCGCGATCCAGGACCTGACGCTCGGCTACGGCGGCGACACGCCGGAGACGATGTTCTCGGGGCTCGCCGCCGCCTACGACCGGCGCTGTCCCCCGAGCCGGTCACCGGCTTGACCTCCGACGACATCATCCGCCGCGCCCAGGCGATCGATCCCGTGGAGCTGCACCTGATCGACATCGGGTCCTCGACGGACGCGGAGACCACCAAGATCGTGCAGGCCACCAACGGCGGGCTCTACCAGGGCGCCGCCTCGGACGCCGCGGCCTCGATAGACACCGCCATCGACGCCTCCCTGGACCGGCCGTTCGCCTGGGCCGGCGGGCCGTACGTCGGCAAGGTCGGTGACACCTTCACCCTGGACGGCAGCGGCTCCTACGGCACGAACGCCGACATCACCAGCTGGGAGTGGGACGTCGACAACGACGGGACCACGGACATCACCTCGAGCAGTCCGACCGCGACCTTCACGCCCACCGCGCAGCGCAGCGACCTCGTGTCGCTGAAGGTGACCGACGCGGACGGGCGAGTGGGGTTGGCCACGGCGGTCGTGGCTGTCACCCGCGACGGCGACGAGGTCGCGGACGAGCTCGACAACTGCCCGGACGTGGGCAACATCGGGCAGGAGGACGAGGACCGGGACGGCATCGGCGATGCCTGCGATCCCACCCCGGGCTTCCCGACCGAGGACCTGCCCGGCACCTACGAGGGCACGTCGGCCGCGCCGTCCCCCGAGGGGTCGACCACGCCGGTCGGTCCGCCGTCCCCGACGACCACGGTGGCTCCTGTGCCCGTGCCCGCCCAGGCCCCGGTGCCGGTTGTCCCCGCTCCCAGCGCCGTCCCGACCCCGCCGGGCGCGGGCCAGGCGCCGCAGGTCAGCACCCCGGCCAAGGGGCTGCGGATCGGCGCGGTGTCGTTCGGCCGCGGACGTCGGACGGTGGCCGTCGCCCTGACCTGCCGGGCGGCCACGCCCTGCCGGGGTCGCGTCCGGATCAAGCTGGCCAGGTCGACCGTCAGCGCGGCCTACGCCGTCAAGGCGGGGCGCTCGACGACGCTCCGCGTCAAGCTGCGCCCCGGCAACGAGATCCGCCGCGAGATCAACCGCC
>CAXUES010000041.1:9845-13155 GCA_964250185.1 uncultured Solirubrobacteraceae bacterium
GCGACGACGAGCACGGCGGCGAAGGGCGCGGTCCCGGTCACCGTCACGCGAGCCGCCAGGGTCCGGTTGCCGCCGCTGCGGGCGTGAGGCGCGCCGCCGCGGTCCTGGGCGTCGCGCTGACGAGCGTCGCCCTCGCGGCCTGCGGGGGGCAGGGCGGGAGCGGCGCCGGCAGTGCGCCGCTGGCGACGCTGCGCGCCGACGGGCTCGCCCGCTTCGTCCCCCGGCAGGGCGCGCTGGCCCACGAGCGGGCGCAGGGCCAGCACACCGCGCTGGGCAAGCCGGTGGCGGCGCAGCTGCGGCGTGACTTCAACCTGGGCTCAGACGCCGTCCCGGGTGCGGTGATCGAGCAGGTGCTCCGCGAGGCGACAGCGGACGGCTGGCGGCAGGAGGGCTCGCGGACGCGGGACTCGGTGACGTTGCGCAAGCAGACGGGCACCGGGCCCGCGACCGCGACGGTCGTCCTCCCGCGCCAGGGCGACGCCCTGCCCGAGTCGGTGCGCCTCCCGGCGCTGACCATCGACCTGACGCACGGCTTCTCGTGAGGTAGCGGCTACTTCTGCAGCCGCCCCGCGATCGTCCCGATCCCCGCGCTGAGCTTCCCCGCCGCCCAGTCGGGCATGCGCTTGGTGAACGCGAACTGCCGCGAGGACGTCCGCGCCTGGTCGGAGAAGCGCCCGCGGGTGCCGTGGTCGCCCGGGCGCGGCTCGAAGAGGTAGTCGGGGCCGCCGGCCGGCTCCATCTCGGACTGCTGGCCGTCGAAGCCCGTCTCGGCCAGGAAGTGGTCGCCCGCGCTGGGCATCAGGCCGTTGCCGACGATGACCACGGGGGTGGAGGCGCCGACCCAGATCTCGCGGCGGTCGTGCTCGCTGGCCCAGACGATGGCGTCGGCGCCGACCTCGGGCTCGTAGATCGGCGGCACCGGCATGGGGTGCTTGTCCATGCGGTTGCGGGCCATCGTGAACTGCGGGGTGTTCAGCGCCGGCATCTGCACCATGGTCAGACGGACCTTGGAGCGGTCGTGCAGCAGCTCGGCGCGCACCGACTCGGTGAACCCCTGCGTGGCGTGCTTGGCCCCGCAGTAGGCGGCCTGCAGCGGGATGCCGCGGTAGGCCAGCGACGAGCCGACCTGGACGATCACGCCGCGGTCCCGCGGGACCATGCGCGCCAGCGCGGCGCGCGTCCCGTGGACCTGGCCGTGGTAGACGACGTCGGTGATGCGCTCGAGCTCGCCGTCCTCGGTGTCGGTGAAGCGCGACACCGACGTGACCATGGCGTTGTTGACCCACACGTCGATCGGTCCGAGCTCGGCCTCCACGCGCACCGCGGCGGCCTCGACGGCGGCCATGTCGGTCACGTCGCAGACGATCGGCAGCGCCGCGCCCGCGCCGTGCGTGCGGCACTCCGCGGCGGCGGCCTCGAGGGACTCCTCGGAGCGGGCGAGCAGGGCGACCCGGTCGCCCCGGGCCGCGAAGGCGTGGGCGGTGGCGCGGCCGAGGCCCGCGCTCGCGCCGGTGATGACGACGGTGGAGGGCATCACCAGGGCGTGCCCGTGCCCGCGCGGGCGCATTCGCCTCCGGGCGCCTGGTCGATGTCGCTGGGCACGGCCCGCCACTGCGGCAGGCTGCCGCCGCACAGCGGGCAGTGCACGGGGAAGCGGCCGTTCATGCGCGCGGTCTGCCAGAAGTGGCCGTCGTCCTCGGTGAACGGCGCCTCGCACGCGTCGCAGGCCGTCGTCACCGCACCGCCGCAGGCCGGCTCGAGCACCACGAGCTCGCCCGGCAGCCACAGGCGCCGGTAGCCGACGAGCTGCGCCCAGCCGACCAGCGTCTCGCGCGCGACGCCGTCCACCGCGCCGGCGAGAAAGACGGCCACGAGCTCCTGCGCGACGTCGCGCTCGCGCACGACCTCGAGGTCGAGGAACGTCGTGCCGTGCACGCGCGCGTGGTCCTCGAGCACCCGTCGGGAGGGGCCGCGGCCGGCCAGCCACGGCACCCAGTCGACCAGGTGCACGGCACCGTCGTGGATCGTCATCCGGAAGTCCCGTTCCATCGCACCGTCGGGTCGGCGGGTGGCGCGCCGACCTGACGGACGGGGGCTCAAGGCCTCAAGCCGCGACCGGGTCGCCGAGGGCGCGACGGGAGGACGGCTCCAGCAGCAGGCGGCGTCCCTCGGGGCGGACGAGCAGCCCGCGCTCGCAGAGCAGCGCGATGGCTGTGGTCACCGTCGGGCGCCGTGCGCCGACGAGCCGGCCGAGCTGCTCGTGGCGCAGCTCCAGGCCGATGTCGACGCCGTCGTCGGTCACCCGGCCGAAGCGCTCTGCCACGAGCCAGAGGACGGCCAGCAGCCGGTCCTCCACGCGGGGCAGCTGCACGGCGGCGCGGTGGCGCAGCTGCCGGCGGGTGCGCCCGATGGCCGCGGAGAGCAGGTGCTGGGCGAGCTGGGGCTCCTGGACCAGCGCGGCGGCGCCGAGCGCGCCGACCGCGGCGATCGTCGCGTGCTCGGGGACCTCGAAGCGCTCCTCGTCGACCAGCAGCTGGTCGGCGGCGTGGCCCGCCTCGAAGAGGTCACCGGGCCCGAGCAGCTCGATGGTGGCCATGCCCGCGATGCGCACCTCGCGCACGAGCAGGCCGTCCGTGACGATCAGCCCGACGCCCGTGCCGTCGGGCACGAGCGGCGTGGGATCCCACGCCCCGCGCGCGGCGCTGACCATGGGCAGGCGCGGGCCGAAGGCCCGGACCAGGCTGCGCGTCAGCGACGGCTCGCTCACCCGCGGACCTCCCGTGGCGCGTCGGCGGTAGGTTCGCCCGCATGGACGACCGGCCCGTGGACGGCCTCGCCGACGACCTCGCCGCGCGTGGGGCGGGAGCCGCCCGCGATCCCGACGGGTCGATGCGCGCGCGCCTGGCCAACGCGATGGTCGGGATGAAGAAGCAGCACTACGGGCGCGGGCCCGACGCCGCGAAGGCCTGGCTGCTGGACGACTACGTCCTCGTCGCCATGGAGGGCGGGCTCACCCGCGGCGAGGAGACGATGGTCGCCGACGGCAAGGCCGCCGAGGTGCGCGCGTTCCGCATCTCCTTCGAGGAGACCATGCGGCCCATCGCCGAGGGGGCGGTGGAGGAGATCACGGGACGGAAGGTCGCCGACTACCAGAGCCAGATCGTCTTCGATCCGGTGCGGTCGTTCGAGATCTTCGTGCTGGAGCCGGAGGGCTGAGCGCGCAGCGTGCAGGGGCAAGGACGGCCTCGGGGAGCGTGGGTTCGTCGGGACCGATCGCCGACCCCGCGCCGGAGCCGTCGCCCTGTCCTCA